>JAFQNZ010000078.1 GCA_017395715.1 Clostridia bacterium
CCCAACATCCGCGAAGTCATCGCGTTCCCGATGAACAAGAACGCCATGGACCTCATGATGAATGCACCCTCCGAGGTTACCGAAAAGCAGCTCAAAGACGTGCATATCGCCATCAATCTCCCCAAGGAAAAGAAAACAGAAGAATAAGATTTAAGCCCCGCCAAATGGCGGGGCTTAGTTTCTTCATTTCCACATTTGGCAGTTGATCAAAAGCGACACAGCCGTACTCATACTAAAAGCGTTATGCTTTTCTGCCACAGGATCGGTCGGCGTCTTAATATGCCAATCTGTCCAGATCAAACCGTTTTCGTTGCGGTTGCCATACGCCACGTCGGCATTGTGCTGCAGGAACACAAAGAGGTTCATATCGCCTGTTTCCACGATATAGTATCTCGCCCAGCGAGCAAAAATGCCCTTAAAGCCAATCATCGCGCCATCACGGTTTTCGTTGTTATCCAAGACACCGAATCCGCTTTCGGGTAACCGTATCAAAGCACACGAAACCGCTTTTTTCGCATAGGTAAGATAGATTTCATCTTGATAGTGCTGATACAGTAAGGTACATGCGCCGATAAACGTACCATGATTATAGGTCGATGACCTGCCTTGGATTCCGTCATTCAAATCATATCGACCATAGACATCTCCCGTATTCTTATCAAACAACGTGTCAAACATCCACGCCATCAGATCTTTTGCCTTTTCATAATAGCTATCGTCACCTGAAATCTCTGCGATATAGCACGCCGCGATTGCCGCAGGACCGTTCACGCAAGCGTCTTTGGTTGTTTTATCAATATCCCACCAAAGACCGCCGCCAAGCGTTTTGTCGTAAGAGCGGGCATACACCGCATCAAAATTTTCTTTGGCAATTTCATAGTATTTTCTCTCGCCGGTCAGAAGTGTGATACGGCAAAAAGCAATGCTCGCCCACATGGGAGAGTCGTTGTGGATTTTCCACAACCAATCTCTTTTATTGGCACGCACAAAATGATCCGCATAAGCAAGAAGCTTTTCTTTGATGGTTTCATCGCGCGTCAACTCATAAGCATCCGCATAGATTTCCATGACCTCGGCAGACTCCCAAAAGCCGATACCTGTCACATGCGTCTTATCCCAAAACTCTGCATTGAAAGCATCCCATACTTCACTTGCCATTTCGGCATAAGTCTTTCCGTGTTCGATGCTTTGCAAAGGATCATATCGCCCGACCTTGTAAAGATTCGTCGGGAGAGTCAACTCACCATCACATCCATTCAGATGGGTTTTCGTAAAGTATTCGATGGCATCCAAGAGACCATAATCGGTCTCGCTGTATAGGATCACCTTGGTTCCTTGCACCATAACGACCCACTCAAGCGCATCAAGTTCAGGTAGTTTCACGTCACGGTTGGTCTTGCCAATCAAAATCTCATAGGTCATTTTACGACCCTGATCATAGGTATAGGTTGGTATTGTTACACCGATATCCCGAAAGGCAAGACAAAAATCATCAATTTTCTTGTTAAAAAATGAATTCTTAAAAAGATCAAGCGATGATACCACCTGAAACACAGGCTTTTCTCCATCAATCAGCTGAAGTGTGCCCGCTGTCGTTTGGGCAGTTACAACCGCAGTTGTTTGCACAGCTGTTGTCGCCACCGATATACGCTGTGCCGCATTCGTGCTTGTTACCGCCGTTTCGGTCGTTCTCGCTGTGCTTGTCAAAGTATCATGGTGTCCACCGCAAGATACGATCAGAAAAACTGTGCTCAAAAGACAAAATACAAGCAGTGAAAATTTCTTCATCGTTTTACCACCACGCTTGACAGTTATAAAGTAACGACACCGCGGTACTCATGCTGAAAGCATTATGCTTTTCTGCTACGGGGTCTGTCGGGGTCTTTACGTGCCAGCTCGTCCAGATCAAGCCCTTCTCGTTGCGGTTGCCATACGCCACATCGGCGTTGTGCTGCAAGAAAAGAAGCAGGTCCACGTTGTTGGTTTCTTTGGCATAGCGGATTGCCCACCGCGCGAAAATACCCTTAAAGCCAAATTGCGCTCCATCCCGCACCTCGTTGTTGTCAAGAACACCGAAGGTGAGTTCGGTCAGATTCGCCCTCGCATAGTCAGCCGCTTTTTGCGCATAGTCAAGATAAGCTTTATCTCCATAGTGCTGATACAAGAGAGTACACGCGCCGATCAACGTACCTTGATTATAGGTGGATGACCAAGTGTGAACGCCGCCGGTCACTCCCTGCGCGTCATAAACTTTTCCCGTATCTTTTTCAAATAACCTATCAATCTCCCACGCCATCAGATCTCTTGCTTTTTCAAAGTAGCTCTCATCACCCGAAATCTTGGCAATGTAGCACGCCGCAATGGCGGCAGGACCGTTCACGCAAGCGTTTTTGGTGGTCTTATCAACATCCCAGTAAAGACCGCCGCCAAGCGTTTTGTCGAAAGAACGGGCATACACCGCATCAAAGTTCTCTTTGGCGATCTCGTAGTATTTTCTCTCGCCTGTTAGAAGCGTGATGCGCGAAAAGGCGATACTCGCCCACATGGGAGAATCGTTGTGGATCTTCCACAGCCAATCCCTTTTGTTGACAAGCACAAAACGGTCGGCATAGGCAAGAAGTTTTTCTTTGATCGCTTCATCACCCGTCAGCTCGTATGCATCCGCATAGATCTCAAGGATCTCAGCAGATTCCCAAAAACCAACGCCTTCCACATACGCGCCGTTCCAAAATTCGTCATTGAAAGCATCCCATATTTCAGTTGCCATTTCGGCATAGGTCTTTTCGTGTTCAGCGCTTTGCAAAGGATCGTGTCGCCCAACCGTGTAAAGATCTCCGGGAAGCGTCAACGCACCGTCTTTCTCGGATAGATAGGTATCCACAAAATAATCGATCGCACGGAGTAGACCCGAATCGGTCTCGCTGTACAGGATGATTTTCGTTCCCTGCACCATAGTAACCCATTCAAACGGATCAAGATCGGGCAGCTTCACATCACGGTTTGTCTTGCCGATCAAGATCTCGTAATCCATTTTGCGGCCCTGGTCATAGGAATAGGTTGGTCTTGTTACACCAATATCCCGCACAGCCACGCAAAAATCATTCACTATCTGATTAAAAAACGAATCCCTATACCTCTCAAGCGACGTCACCACTTGAAAGATCGGCTTATCACCGTCAATCAGTTGAAGCGTTCCCGCCGTGGTACCTGCAGTTGTCTGCACTGTCGTTATGGCAGTTGTGGTTACGGTTGTATTCGCCGTTGTCTGAACCGTTGTATCCCCAGTGCTGTGCGCAGCCGTCTGTGCAGGTTTTGGTGTTGTGATTGCTGTTGAAGAGGGCGTCTCGGTATTGCCGCAAGATACAATCAGCAAAACCGCCGCCAAAAGGAAAACCAAAAGTAAAACAATTCGCTTCATTGTCCCATTCCTTTCAGTGTACAAAAGCTCCGAATTTTTCATTCGGAGCTTTGAATCAAATCGTTACCACGGTTGGCAGTTGTACATCAGCGCGACCGCCGTTGTCATACTGAATACGATATGACCTGCCGCAGCAGGGTCTTCGGGTGTCTGTCTGTGCCAAGACGTCCAGATCAGTCCTGCCTCGTTGCGGTTTGCAAATGCCGCATCGGCATTGCTCTGCAAAAACAGGAGAATATCCACATCGTTCACTTCCTTGGCGTAACGATACATCCAACGGGTCAGAATGCCCTTGAAGCCGGGCAGGTCGTTACCGCTGTTTTCGCCGTTGTCAAGAACACCGTTGGTGGTAAGTTCTTTCATGGCGTAGTCGGCAGCTTTGTCGGCGTAGGTGAGATAGGTTTCATCGCCGTAGTGCTTGTAAAGCAGCGTGCAAGCACCAATGAAAGTGCCTTGATTGTAAGTGGATGCCCACTTGTTAATTTCACCGTTGATGTTGTAAGCATCGTAAACTTTGCCCGTGTTCTTCTCGTACATATACCTGAATTCCCAATCCATCAAGCCTTTTGCTTTTTCAAAATAGCTTTCGTCTTTGGAAAGTTCACCAATCAGGCAAGCCGCAATCGATGCGGGACAGTTGACACAGGAGTTCTTGGTATTGTTTTCGATTCGCCAATACAAACCGCCGCCAAGCTTGGTATCGTATGCACGTTTATAAACAGCATCAAAGTTCGCTTTGGCAATATCATAGTACTTGGTCTCGCCGGTGAGAAGCGTAATGCGCGAAAAGGCAATACAGATCCACATCACGTCGTCGTTGTATTCGTTCCATGTAAAGTCTTTTTGCCATCTGCGAATAAACTGATCGGCAAATTTGAGCATTTTGGACTTTATGGCTTCATCCTTGGTCTGCTCATAAGCGTCGATATACACTTCCAGTGTTTCGGCAGTATCCCAGAACCAGTTGCCTTCTACCCAAACGCTCTTCCAATACTTATCGTTGAAAGAATTCCATACCGTTGTTGCCATATCGGCGTATGTCATATTGTGTTTGGTGCTTGTGGTGGCGTCATATTGACCCACGTATTTCGAAGGACTGTGCACGACCACATTGCCTTCACTGCCCTTCACATAGGTGTTCATGAAATAATTCACCGCTTCGATCAGACAAGGCGTGCTGTGGGCATACAAAAGCACCTTCGTTCCCTGCACAGAAACGCTCCATTCAAATGAACCAATCTCGGGGAGCGCAACCTTTCGGTTGGTTTCACCGACAAGAATCTCATATGTTTTTTCACTGAGACGTTCGTGAACCACTCTTGGCTTTTCGATACCGAGCTCTTCAAAAGCGTTAGACAATTCGGAAAGTGAACTTGAAAGAGCGGAATCCGCGTAGAGCGATAACGGTACTACCACCTGAAAGATCGGCTTACTGTCTTCTACCAACAAAATATCTGCCTCGGTGGTAACAGATGTTGTGGTAACAGGCGCAGTTGTGGTAACCTGTGCAGGCGTTGTTTCCACAGTCCCTGCGGCTGTGGTTTGCTGTGTGGTTTCAGCAGGAGATGTACCGTTTTGGCAAGAAACAATCATCAAAGCAGTGCAAAAAATAATGCATAGAAGAATGGCAAAACGTTTCATATTCGTTTACTCCTTTATAAGTATTTGAATTCCACTCCCGATATGGTATCCTCGGTGGAAGAGGGTTGTTCGCCGCAAGAAATCAGAACAAGCACCCAAAACAATGCGAGCACCGTCACGCATAAAAGTAACAGAAATCGTTTCATAGCATTTGTTCTCATCTTGATGTTGTTTTGTCCATTATATCATTTTTTACAAATGAAGTAAAGGTATTTTTGTTAATTTTTATTTTTTGTTAATATGCTCTGATACAAAGACAAACAAAAATACAAAACTTCCTCTTGACAAATACAATATAAAGTATTATAATGATTTTGTTCTTCGGAAGCGTAGCTCAGCTGGTCAGAGCGCACGGTTCACATCCGTGAGGTCATGGGTTCGAGCCCCCTCGTTTCCACCAAAAATAAAAGGATGGCTTCAGCCATCCTTTTATTTTTGCTGTAAACTTCACGGGCTTGAACCCCGCAATTGCTTTGCAATTGCTAAAGCACTATGCTTCGATCGCTTTCAAATACAGCTTCACTTTGGCATA
>JAFQNZ010000079.1 GCA_017395715.1 Clostridia bacterium
TCCTGTCCCGATCACCACATCGGGTGCAAATTCGCGAATGATTCTTTTGCATTCTTTTCGCGCGGAATACGCCATCATCAGAACACGAAGATTCGCCGGAGAAAGAGAACGTCTGAGCCCCTGTACACGGATCGGATGCAAAATCATGCCTTTTTTACGCACAAGAGTACCTTCAATTCCCTTTTCGGTTCCAACATACTCAATAACCGAATCGGGTTCGTTTTGCAAAATAATATCCGCAATCGCAAGTGCGGGATTGACATGACCCGCAGTTCCTCCGCCACAAACCAACACACGCATGAAATAGCCTCCTCCACAAAACTCTTATCAATTTACTATAAACCAAATGGGGCTTGTTGTCAAGCCCCATTCCCCTTTATTTTTCAATTTTTGCACTGCGTGAAATCGAAAGCAAAATGCCCATTTCCGCAAGCAACATAATCAGCGATGAACCGCCGTAGCTAATAAACGGAAGTGATATACCCGTATTCGGAAACACCCCTGTCACAACCAGCATATTGAGAAGTGCCTGAATACCGACATGCCCCACAATACCGGTCGCCACAATAGACGAATAAATATCAGGCGCACGTTTGGCGATCAACAAACCGCGGTAAACAAAAATCATGTAAAGACCGATCAATCCGACTGCACCCACAAATCCGAGTTCTTCACAGACAATAGCGAAAATAAAGTCATTTTGCGGTTGCGATACAAACAGATGCTTTTGATAGCTCTGACCGAACCCTGTTCCGAAAAAGCCGCCCGAACCAACAGCGTATTTTCCCTGCACCGTCTGCCATGTATCATCAAGAATCGTATAATTGTCAGGTCTTAACCACATATCAATACGTTTGACCACATAGTCTGGAATCAGATCTTCAAGGAAATTCCAAGAAGCATCCTTAAACCAAACGATCAGTAAAACAAGACCCACAAGAATCAAACCGCCGCCGCCGATATAGATAAACCAACGTTTGTCAGCACCCACTACCCAAAGACATACCATTCCGATAATCAGGATGATCAGCGTTCCCGAAACATGGTTTTCCAGTGCAATCAATCCGGCCGCCACAAGAACGAACAAACCGGGTTTCAAAACGCTGTTGATCGTTTTGCTCTTGAAGCTCTGATTGGGATCGTATATTTTCTTTCTGTAGTTTTCCCCGTACCATGCAATGGCAAGAACGAGTGCCACCTTCATGATTTCCGAAGGCTGTACGCTGATAGGTCCAACCTGCAACCAGCGTTGCGCTGCTTGTGCCGCCACACCAATCAAAAGAACAAGTACCAACAGCAAAACAGTGACGCCGTAAATCGGCAAAGAAAACGCTTTGATTACCTTATAATTGATATGCGAGATAATCAGCATTGCCAAAAGGCCGAGAATCACAAACCCAAGCTGCTTTTGAATAAAATATGTACTGTCCCCGTAACGCGAGTAAGCGTAGGCATAGCTTGCAGAAAATACCATAACCGAACCGAAGCTGACAAGAAACAAAATCACGATCAGCATCGGTCTGTCAACCGTTCCGGTTGACCAAAACACTCTTTTCTTTTTCTCTTGCGAAACTTCTTCTGACGCAGGATCAGGCGTTTTATCTCGCATACCGATATGAAACATCGAATCGGAGGAAGTATCTTGCACATCCTCTGTATATTTTCTTTCCAAGACATTCCCTCCCTTTTATACGAAAAATAAACACCCGTAAAATTGTATTCTTTTACAGAGCAAAATATGCAATTACACCGCAAATTGCAGTAACAACAGAAAATACGCTGACCACTTTCAGTTCGCTCCATTCACATCTTTCAAAGTGATGGTGAATGGGTGCCATCTTGAAAACACGCTTTTTGGTCAGTTTGTAAACTCCAACCTGAATGATAACCGAAGCGGCTTCCACAACATAAATAAAACCAACAAGAAGCGAAATTAACGGATTGTCAAGCAGATACGCCATAGAAACCACGCCTGCTCCCAAGAAGAGAGAACCTGTATCACCCATGAAGATCTTGGCAGGATACAGATTGTAAACCAAAAAACCAAGTGTAATGCCAATCAGCACCGAGCCGAGAATCACAACTTCAAAATAAAGAGCCACGCTTCCCGCAATCACAAAGAAAAGCGAAACAAAGAAAGTCACCGAGGAAGCAAGTCCGTCAAGACCGTCTGTTAAATTCACCGCGTTGACAACGCCTGTAATCAAAAGTACAGATACAATATACCAGCCCCAGCCAAGGTCGAGAGGCGTATCCATAAACGGAATCTTCATGGTCGTAGCAAAACCTCTTGTCCAAGCATAACCCCAAGAAAACGCGGAAGCCACAACCACTTGCATCAAAAACTTAACGCCTGCCGTTAACCCTTGATTTTGTTTCTTGAAAAATTTGGCATAGTCATCAATACAGCCGATTGCACCGTTAAAGAGCATCAAAGCGGCACAAAACAGAAGCCTTGCCACGCTGTCAATTTGTCCGCGCCAACCCGCAAGAATGGCAAGAGCGGTAAACACAACAGCAAACGCCACCAAAAAGGCAAGTCCGCCCATGGTAGGTGTGCCTTCCTTATTTTTATGCCATCTCGGACCGATATCAAGAATCTTTTGGCCAAGCTTTATACTTTTCAGCTTAGGAATCAGCCAAGCCGTCATATATTTCGTAATCAAAAAGGATGTAATCGCACCCAGGCACAAATACGCTGTCAATTCCTTATACATTTTTTCTCTCCCTACTCTGTTTTTCTTTTCAAAATATCTTTCTTATTTCTTGAGATATGCCACAAGTCGTTCCATTGCCATAGCACGGCTGCCCTTAAACAGCACGATATCCGAACGGCGGATAATTCTCAAAATGGCGCGTCCGGGCGCATCCACATCGCTTTCATCCGGAAAAACATACACATTCTCCGCGTTAAGACCGAACCGCAGTGCGCTTTCGGCAATATACGCCGCGTGTTCTCCAAACGCCACCAAAACATCAATATCATACGCTGCAACTGCGGCACCGACCTTTTGGTGTGCCTCTTTGGCATAATCACCGAGTTCTTTCATGTCGCCAAGCACAGCAACACTGCGGCATTTCTTTCGCTTAGCCATATTGCTGAGCACTTTCAAGGATGCCTGCATGGATTCCGGCGCGGCATTGTAGCAATCTTCCATCACCGTGATTCCGTTGCTCTCAAAAATATTCTGACGCATCCCGGGATTCTTAAACCGCATCAAACCGCGTCGAATCTCAAACTCTCCAAGTCCTGCCACCATGCCGACTTGCCACGCAAATGCAGCATTCAGCACATTATGCTCTCCCACCACGGGAATGGTAATGCTTTCGTATTTTTCCTTGCGGATCACAAGGTCAAAGGCAGTACCCTTTTCGCCCTCAACAATATTCTCAATACGGCAATCCGCATTCGGATTGTCTTTTCCTACATAAAGAGCGCCTTCCACACCGGCAAGCAACGGTTCATCGGCATTCAGGATCAATACCCCGTCCTTCGAAAAGCCGTTTTTGATTTCCAGCTTGGCATCACGGATCGCCTCTCTGGAACCAAGTTGTCCGATATGCGAGGTGCCAATGTTGGTCACCACGCCGATATGGGGCACAGCAATACGGGAAAGATAATCGATCTCTCCGCTTCCGCTCATACCCATCTCAAGTACCACGGCATTATGGTCAAATGACAAGCCGAGCAGTGTCATGGGAAGCCCGATTTCATTGTTGAAATTACCGCTTGTTTTCAGTGTGTTATATTTTTCACTGAGAACGGCGTAAATAAACTCCTTGGTCGTTGTTTTTCCAACACTCCCCGTTACAGCCACGGTAAGAGGGGCTATTTTATCCTTGTACGCTTTGGCAAGCTGTCCAAGTGCCAAGCGCGTATCCTTCACCACAACCACGCATCCTTTAACATCTTCGGAAACGCGTTCGGCAAGCGCACAGACAGCTCCTTTTTCAAATGCCGAGGCAAGATACTCGTTTCCGTCAAAACGCTCGCCTCGTATGGCAATAAAAAGCGCTCCGCTCGGAACATCTCGAGAATCTGTGGTAATATGCCTGATTTTTACATCAGCGAAATTCACAATCGTTCCGCCGGTTATCTCTGCAATTTCATGAACGGTAAGCCCGCCCCTGACATGAATGGTCATACCCCATCCCCTTTCTCACCGCTTTCGGTGAAATAACTCTTATTTTTCGTTTCTATAGCCAAACTGATTCAATGCTTTGCGAATGATATCTGCTTCAGAAAAGGGGTGCTTTCCCGAAGCGTTGATCTCATATTCTTCATGACCCTTGCCCGCCACAAGTATAACATCCTGCGGCAGAGCCGTTTCGATTACCCATCGCAACGCTTCTTCCCGATTCTCTATCACAGTAACATGATCTGACAGCGGCTTTACCATACCCGAAAGAATTTCATCTATGATTTTTCCGGGCGCTTCGCTGCGCGAATTGTCGCTTGTTACAATGACGTCATCGGCAATCGTTTGTGCGATCCTTCCCATAACAGGGCGTTTCGCAGGATCACGATCACCACCGCAACCGAACACCACACGAAGTCTTTTGGGCGATGTTTTTTGCAACTCGGTCAAAACACGCATCAAAGCATCAGGCGTATGTGCGTAATCAATAAAAACAGTAAAATCACCTTGATACACGCATTCAAGCCGTCCTTTGATGCCCGAAAAATCAGCAACCGCCCGAACAACCGTTTCGCCATCAATCCCATCGCTCAACGCAACGGAGATGGCAGCAAGAAGATTGTAAAGATTGTATTCTCCCACAAGCGAGGTAATAAACCGATACGTCTCATTTCTGTGCCGTACTGTAAAAACAGTACCGTTAGCATCACGATGAAAAATCTTATCTAACATAAAATCACATCGGTTGGTTTTTCCGTATCCAATCGCCCAAGGAAAATGCTTTTGATAGGTAAGATACCCAAACGGATCATCAATATTGAAAACTGTTTTATGTGATTGCAAAAAAAGCTTTTCTTTAGACGCCGCATAGTCTTCCATCGTCTTGTGAAAATCAAGATGCTCCGGTGTCAGATTCGTCAAAACCCCGTAACTAAACTCAATTTCCGAAACCCGTTCCAAGGCAAGCGCATGGGAAGAAACCTCCATAAAGAGGTGCGTAACGCCATCGTCTGCCATTTCGCGTAATTTTTCATACAGAACTTCCGGCAAAGGGGTGGTATTTTCCGTAGAATAAAACTTCCCTTCCCAAGTGCAGCCAAGCGTTCCGCAGACAGCAGACTGAAATCCCGCTTTTTGATAAATATGGTGAAGGATCCCCACAATGCTTGACTTTCCGTTCGTTCCTGTCACGCCGTATATGCGCAGATTCTTTTGTGGGTTTTGATACCATGTAGCAAACAAACTTGCCGCCGCCCGTCTGGTATCGGGCAATACAATCTCGTTTTTCAATCCAAGCGAACGTTCTGTCACAATCATTGCTGCGCCGTTTTTCAAGGCTTCTTTGAAATAATCATGACCGTCAGAGTGTTCGCCGCGCACGCATAAAAACAGATTTCCCTTCCGAACTTTTCGACTGTCAACTGCAATTCCTGTAATTTCCACATCATTGTCAACTGCAATTAGCTGTGAAAGCTTCAAAATAAGCTCCTTTTTATCGTTTGCACATCGTTAACCTGTTTCTGTTATTCAAATGCATTGTCAATATCATCGGGATCGTCATACAAGCAACGAATGGTAACCACGCTTCCGTATTTCACTTTTGCGTTGGCTTCCAAGCTTTGTGATACCACCTTAGCACCGTTTCCGATGTTGTAATTGGTAGAACCGGAAATCAAAACATTGAGTCCCTTGGCTCGCAAGGCCTTTACCGCTTCTTCGGCGGTGTAGCCGATCAAATTCGGAACGGTTACCTGTTTCGATGAAGAAGAAATGCCTTCTGTGTAAAGAATGACTTTGCCGTCACTCTTCGTCAAGGCTGTTCCTGCTGACGGCATCTGTGCTGTTACCACACTGCCGCTTCCGATCACTTCATAAGAAAGTCCTAAATTGCTGATCGCACGGGTCGCATCCTGTACCGAAGTTCCGTAATAATTCTTCACAGAAACCGTCGCTCTTTCCATTTCTTCAGCGGTATATTGTCTTTCCACGCCGATGTAAGGAAGCGCTTCGGAAAGGAAATTGGCAACATACGGAGCGGCAACTGTACTTCCGTAAACAGAACCCTTTGGTTCGTCCACAATAATCAGAACGGCAATTTGCGGATTATCCGCAGGCGCTACCGCAACAGTCGAACCAATGCGATAGTCTTTATTGCCGGTAATCGGATTGACTTTGTCTCGTTTTTCGGAAGTACCGGTTTTCGCTGCAATACGGTAGCCTGCAACATACGCGTTTTTGGCACCGCCGTCGCCCGAAACACCGTCCTCAAGAACTGCCATGATCTCACTGCAAATATCTTCCGAAATCACCGAACGCTTCTCTTCGGTTCCGTAAGAAGCCACAACATTTTTGTTGGCATCGGTAAGCGCACTGACAACGCGAGGAGTCAAAAGATGTCCGCCGTTGGCAATGGCAGAGATTGCGGTGATCTGCTGGATCATGGTCGTCTTAAATGTCTGACCGAACGAATAGCAGGCAAGGCTGACAATGCCAAATCCCGATTCGTTTGAATAAATACCGGATGCTTCACCGGGAAGATCAATACCGGTTTTCTCCATGTATCCAAGCAGTGAGAAGTATTCATAAAACTTTTCGTTTCCGATTTTGAGTGCCACCTGCATCAATGCAGGGTTACAGGACTGCTGTAACATGGTCGCATAATCGTGCGAACCGTGTCCTGTGGTTTTGTGGCATTTGATCTTGGTACCTGCCACCACATAATAGCCGGGACAACTGTAGGTATCGGCGAAAGAAGTGACTTCTTCTTCCAGCGCAAACGCCGTTGTTAAAATCTTAAAGGTTGAACCGGGCTCGTATGTCTCACTGACCGTTTTGTTGTTCCAAGATTGATAGATTAACGTATAAAGATACTCGTTGGCAA
>JAFQNZ010000080.1 GCA_017395715.1 Clostridia bacterium
GGAGGGCGTGCGCAGCGCGGGATCTACGAAAGTTCGAGCACCCGCCCGAGATCCTGCCTTCACTTCGTTCGGCACTGCTGAGCAGTTCGGCTTTGCTTCGCGCCGCTCAGGATGACACGGGCGGGTACAACCAAAAAAGAGTCCCGCTTTCGCAAGACTCTTTTTATTATTATTTACTTGGTAATAATCGACTTGTTCCACATATCGGGTGCTTCATAGCCTAAGAGATTTACGGTGGTTGCCGCTACGTTGGCAAGACCGTATTCATCGCTTTCCACCACCTTGTAGGTGTCGGCATAGAAGTTGTCGTAGATGATGCAAGGAACAGGATTCAAGGTATGGCTTGTCTTTGCCTTGAAGCTACCGTCCTTGTTGGTCTTCACGTTGCCCTTCTTGTCAGTCTCGTACATTTCGTCCGAGTTACCGTGGTCGGCGGTGATGATGGCAACGCCCTTCATTTCGTCAATGACGGGGAGAAGTCTTGCGAGCTGAAGATCAAGCGCTTCGAGAGATACCACAGTGGCAAGGAAGTTGCCGGTGTGACCTACCATGTCGCCATTCGGGAAGTTGGCGCGGATATACTTATATTCACCCGAGCGAATGAGTTCAATCAGCTTGTCGGTGATCTCGGCGCACTTCATCCAAGGACGCTGTTCAAAGGGAACGATGTCCGAACGGATCTCGAAGTAGTCTTCAAGAGTATCGTCGAACTTACCGCTGCGGTTGCCGTTCCAGAAGTAGGTGACGTGACCGTATTTCTGTGTTTCGGAAACAGCCGCCTGCTTCACACCGCTTGCTGCGAGGTATTCACCCATGGTGTTGGTGATTTCGGGGGGATTCACAAGATAACGCGAAGGAATGTGCGCGTCGCCGTCATATTCGAGCATACCGGCGTAGATCACCTTGGGATAACGCACTCTGTCGAACTTATCAAATACTTCTTCGTCAAACGCCTTGGAAATTTCAATCGCGCGGTCGCCGCGGAAATTGAAGAAGATCACGCTGTCGCCGTCTTCCACCGTACCGATGGCTTTTCCGTTTTCACCAATGACAAAGGGAGGAAGATCCTGGTCGATCGCGCCGGTTTCTTTGCGGAGAGTTTCCACAGCCTCGTGAGCCGATGCAAACTGTCTGCCCTCGCCAAGCACGTGAGTCTTCCAGCCGAGTTCCACCATCGACCAGTCAGCTTCGTAGCGGTCCATGGTGATCTTCATTCTGCCGCCGCCCGATGCGATCTTAGCATCGAAAGAGTCGTCGCAGAGAGACGCAAGAAGCGCTTCAAAAGGATCAACGTATTCAAGCGCGGAGGTTTCGCCAACGTCACGGCCATCGAGCAAAATGTGAACGCGAACCTTGGCAACGCCTTCGATTTTGGCGCGGCGGATCATCGCCTCCAGGTGATTGATGTGCGAATGCACGTTACCGTCAGAGAAAAGGCCAAGGAAATGAAGGGTCGAGCCGGTTGTCTTTACGTTTTCCACAAGGGTCTGCCAGGTAGCGGACGAGAACATCTTGCCGCTTTCAATCGAGTTAGAAACAAGCTTTGCACCCTGTGCAAATACCTGACCCGAGCCAAGCGCGTTGTGACCGACCTCGGAGTTACCCATATCGTCATCCGAAGGAAGACCGACTGCGGTGCCGTGTGCCTTGAGCTTGACCCAAGGATAGCTTGCCATCAGCTTGTCAAGCATAGGGGTTCTGGCTTTTGCCACAGCATTGGCATCGGTATCGGCGGCAAGACCCACGCCGTCCATTACAATGGTAACAACAGGACCTTCCACGCCGGCAAAAAGGGGAGATTTTTTAAGCATTGTCATAACAGCCTCCGTATAATAACAGTTTTTATATTCCAACTATATATTATACATGAAATTTGTGAATAAGAAAAGAGCTTTTCAAAACTTTTTCTCATTTTTTGCCAAGTTTTGTGCGCTTCTCTCTTTGAATATTGACAAAAAATCGCTCCTCGGTTATAATAAAAATGTTAATCTTACAAAAGGGGCTCTCAAAATGGCACTTGACGACAAGCTCTTACACGAAAAACACAGAGAAAGAATGCGCCAAAAATACATCGCCGCCAAAGAAACACTCTCTGACCACGAGATTTTGGAAATTCTCCTCTACCATGTCATTCCCCGTAAAAACACAAATCCCATCGCGCATAGACTTTGCCGCCGCTTCGGTTCTCTGCGCGGTGTGCTCGAAGCCGAACTGTCTGAACTTATGCAGGTGGAAGATGTTGGAGAAGCCACTGCCTTTTTCTTAAAGCAGATCCTCTATCTTTGGAGGCGCTGCGAACATAAACAAGCAAGCGGCATTCTGCTCGATTCCATCAGCAAAATCGGCGACTATCTCACGGTTTTATTCGGCGGCGAGAAAAACGAGGCGGTATATCTTCTTATGCTCGGTCAGCGTGCGGAACTGCTCGCTTGCCGAAAACTCCTCGATGGCAGTATCACCGCTTGCGAGAGTTGTGCGCGCAAGATCGCCGAAATCGCGCTTTCTTACGGGGCACACCGCATCATCCTTGCGCACAATCACCCGGGTGTGAGCGCCGAACCTTCCGATTCGGATGTGTCGGTCACACGCTATCTGCGCCGCGTGCTTGCCGGTATTGATCTTGATCTCGAGGAGCATTTTATCGTTTCGGGGAACACCTACTGTCCGATCGTCCGTTATCTGGAAAACGAAATTTCGGGTAAGTCTTCAGAAGCCAACACTTAAAAAAACGCAAGTGACGAAATCAGCATTTCCCGCAAGGTGATGTATAGAAGCGGCGCCATCGATATCGGCAAAGGATTCTCGCCCCGCCCGATCTCCACCGTATAGGCAGGAATGGATAATGTGTTCACCCAATCTGTCAAACCGCCGTAGGCGGCAAGTCCCTCTGCCCGCTCCAATCGGTATCCGCTTGTGCGGGAAAGAAAGCGCGCGCCCTGCCGTGTCAAGGGTGAATCGTGATAATAGATCACCTCGCCCTGCGAATGAAAGGTCATCAAAACAGAAAGACGGGCGCGAAATTCTTCCACCAAACGGCAGACAGCAAGCGTTTCAGGCTCGCTTTCGGGATATTCCCCCGCATAACGGCTTCTGCCGGGCGAAATGCCATAGGCCTTTTCAAGCTCTTTGTATTCATAAAAACGGTAGTTGTAATTGTGGTTGATATCCACCCCGCGCGCGTTGGCTTGCCACTTGGAAAAGTCCTCGCGCCCCTTGTTCATTCCGATCTGCTTTCTGCCGAGCGGATTGTCAAAAGAGGTGCCGTTCAAAGCAAGTGCCACACCGTCGGGATTCACACAGGGCAAAAGAACAACCGTGCGCCTTTCCAGCAATTCTCTTGCCGAAAAAGATAACAGCCGTTTGCCGGCATCCACCGCACGGCAAAGTTCCTCGGCAAAATCGAGAAGCAAATTTGCCGTCAGATATTCACTGCCGTGGTGCGCGCCCACATACAAAAGTGTTTTTCTGCCGCACCCCAGCACAAGGGCGTCGATCGGACGCCCGCAAAGGCTCGTACCGCAGCGTTTGATCTTCACAAACGGAAACGTTTTTGCCAAACACAAAATGCGCGCCGAAACGGCACGCGGAGAAAACGAAGTTTCTTGTTTTTTCATAACCCCTCACCAAAGAAATACCCAACAGCGATTCTCCCGTCGGGCGGATGCTATCAATATATTCGACCGAAAAGAGAAAAAAACATATTTTTTTGTCGATACAAGAAAAAACACAATTATTTCCTCTTGCGCCCTTGACAAAATCAAATTTTTCGTTTACAATAAAAGTTGTGATAATATGCCGTCATATTCTATAACAGCAGTATTATACAAGAGAAACCATAGAACCAAATCAAACAACAAAACAAAAATCAAGGAGGTGTAATATGGTCTATCCCCACGTAGCTTTGGCTGTGGGCTCTACGCTGATTCCGATCATTGCAGGCATTGTTGCACTCGCACTCGGCATTGTGTTCGGCTTTTTCGGCGGTATTCAGTACCGCAAAAAAATCGGCGAAGCCGAGATCGGTTCTGCCGAGCTTGAAGCAGCCAAGATCAAAGAAGAAGGCGCAAAAGCCGCTGAGACTCTGAAAAAAGAAGCACTTCTGGAAGCGAAAGAAGAAATCGTTCGCCAGAACCGTGAATTTGAAAAAGAAGTCAAGGACCGCCGCGCAGAGATTTCCCGTCTTGAACACCGTTGTGCCACCCGCGAAGAGGCGCTTGACAAAAAGATCGACAGTCTTGAAGCCAAAGAGCAGCAGCTCGACAAAAAACTCAAAGACAACGACAAAGTCCGCCAAGACCTCGAACAGCTCAAGCAGGAACGAGTCACTCAGCTTGAAAAGATTGCAGGCTACACAGCCGAGCAAGCCAAGAACGAGATCATTTCGGAAATCGAAGAAGAAGCCAAGCACGACGCTGCCGAAAAGATTCTTGAAATTGAGCGTCAGCTCAAAGAAGACGCCGACGACAAGGCGAAGAACATCATTTCGCTTGCCATTTCCCGTTTGGCATCCGATCATGTTTCAGAAGCCACCGTTTCGGTCGTACCGCTTCCCAACGACGACATGAAGGGCCGTATCATCGGTCGCGAAGGCCGTAACATCCGCACGGTTGAGACCCTCACCGGCGTGGATCTTATCATTGACGACACCCCCGAAGCCATCACCCTTTCAAGCTTTGACCCCGTGCGCCGCGAGGTGGCAAGACTCTCGCTTGAAAAGCTGATTGCCGACGGACGCATTCACCCCACCAGAATCGAAGAAATGGTGGAAAAATCCAAAAAAGAAGTGGAGACCTCGATCAAGCAGGCGGGCGAGCGAGCCACCTTCGAAACAGGTATCCACGGTATCCACGGAGATCTTGTCAAGCTTCTCGGCAGACTTCGCTATCGCACAAGCTACGGTCAGAATGTGCTTGACCACTCGATCGAAGTATCGCTTCTTTCGGGTATGCTCGCCGAAGAGCTCGGTGTTGACAGTACGCTTGCCAAACGCGCAGGTCTTCTGCACGACATCGGCAAAGCCTTAACACACGAAACCGAAGGTTCTCATGTTCACATCGGTGTCGATGTTGCCAAAAAGTACAAAGAGCATCGCGATGTGGTTCACGCCATTGAAGCACACCACGGCGATGTTGAACCCAAGACCGTGATCGCGCTGATCGTCAAAGCGGCAGATGCCATTTCGGCAGCCCGCCCCGGTGCGCGCCGCGAAAATCTCGAAAATTACATCAAGCGTCTGCAAAAACTCGAAGAGATCGCCAACAGCTTCCCCGGTATCGACAACTCCTTTGCCATTCAGGCAGGCCGCGAAATCCGCATTCTTGTCAAGCCGGACGAAGTATCCGACCGCGATATGATCAATATTGCCCGCGACATCGTCAAGAAGATCGAAGCGGAGCTGAAATACCCCGGTCAAATCAAGGTTCACGTTGTGCGTGAGAGCCGCGTTGTGGATTACGCCAAGTAATTTTTTCCATATTATAACATAAAACAAAATAGCAAATCATTCCGAAATTCGGATGTTGATAGATCTGTTTACAGTTTGTTATAGGAAAGTAAGAGGGGAGCTTCACGCTCCCCTTTTTCAAAAGCAAAATACGCCATAGAAAGGCTTATCCCATGAATATTTTGTGTATCGGTGACATTGTCGGTCCAGCAGCCGCCGATTTTGTCTGCCAAAACCTTTGGAAGATCCGCAAGGAATACGGTATCACCTTAACGGTTGCCAACGGCGAAAATGCCGACCCCGGCAACGGCATCACGCAAAACACCGCCGAAAGACTGCTTGCTTCCGGTGTTGACGTCATCACAAGCGGCAATCACATCTGGCAAAAAAGCGGTATCTATCCGTTTTTGGACGATTGCCCTTATATCCTGCGCCCGGCAAACTACCCGGGAAGCAACCCCGGCCACGGTAGCGTGATTGTGGAAGCAAACGGCAAACGCGTGCTTGTGATCAACGTACAAGGCGTTGTGTATATGGAACCGCTTGCCTCGCCCTTTGATACGGTGGATGCCATTCTCAAACAGAATGCAGGCGAATACGACCTTGCCATTCTCGACATCCACGCCGAAGCCACAAGCGAAAAAGCGGTGCTTGCGCATTACTTTGACGGCAGGATCGACATCATCTGCGGCACACACACCCACGTGCAGACCGCCGATGACCGCATCCTCCCCGGCGGCTCGGCTTTCATCACCGACCTCGGTATGTGCGGCGTGCTTGATTCCTCGCTCGGTGTCAAATACGAGCCCGTGATGCAAAAACTTCGCACCGGAATGCCCCAGCGCTTTGAGCTTGCCACGGGAAACATCACCATGAACAGCGTTGTTTTTGTTTATAATGAACAAAAACAGGCAGTTGAATTGGTAAAAAGAGTCAATTTTTCATAAAACCTCTTGCAAACAAGAACAAATCCGTCTATAATAGGAAAAAAGGCGTATTTGTTCTTGTTTTATTTTAAAAATGAACAAATCAAAGGACACTATCAAAAAGAAACAACGAGGTATATGCTATGGAATTACTCAAAGTCTCCGCAAAATCCAACCCCAACATGGTAGCAGGTGCCATTGCCGGCATCACAAGAGAAAACAAAGAGGTAGAGCTGCAAGCCATCGGCGCAGGCTCTGTCAATCAGGCGATCAAAGCCATTGCCGTGGCAAGGGCTTTTTTGGAAGAAGATGGTATTGCTATTGCCTGCATCCCCGGCTTTGCCGAAATCACGGTAGAGGACGAAGCCCGTACGGCGATCAGATTCACCGTTATCCGTATTTGATTCAACCAAAAGCAAAGCGCAAAAGCTTTGCTTTTTCTTTTTCCACTTTACAAAAAGAGAGTTTTCCTGTATAATAAAGGTACATTCCACTTTACAATAAAGGATGTTGCCGTATGAAACGACTGTTAACTGTTAAATATATTCCCCTGCTTCTTCTTTTGGTTGCCGCGCTCTTGCTTGCGGCGTGCAAAGAGACCCTGCCTGCCGTCAGTGAAAACAGTGAAACTTCAGCTTATGTCAGCATAAGCAAAACACCCGAAACAAGCAGCACGCCTACCACGCCGGAGGAACATTATGTTAACGTTCCGATCATCACCTACAAGCAAGACCCCGAAAGCGGCGAGTATGTCAAAACCGAAGAGAGTACCTACACCGCTCCGGAAGGTGGCTTTCTCGATCTGAGTATTGCCGCACCTGAGCATTATGAAATTGATCGCGAGAAAACCCGCCTGTTTCTTGACGATATTAAAGAAGGCGACTCGATCGTCGTTTACTTCAAGTGCAAAACGGTTGAGGTCACGTTCACCGACGGAGAAAACACCGCCACCCAAACCCTGCGCGCAGGACAAACACCCACACCGCCAAGCTTTTCGCGCTACGGGTACAGCTTAACAGGCTTCGATAAGCCCGTAGAGCCTGTCTATCAAGACACCCTTTACACCGCCGTTTGGGAACTTGCGCAGTACACCCTGACCCTTTACACCGCCGAAGGCAGCTCGATTGAAAGCGACGGTTTTGAAGAACAACAAGGCTGTTTTATTAAATACTTCAGCGTGTTCGACAGCTTCACCCTTCCCTCCCCGCAAAACGAACGCTATCATTTCCTCGCATGGAACACCAAAGCCGACCGCAGCGGTAAGGACTACACCGAAATTTCAAAAGACACAAACAGCAATATTGTCCTCTACGCCATCTACGATGTCACGCTGTACGAAATTGCCTTTCAAGAAGAAAACGGCATATCCTATCCCTCTTACTATCTGCCCTACGGCACGCCTGTCACAGCCCCCGAAATCCTGCCCGAAAACCAAATGGCAGGCTTCGGCCTGACTTGGTACGAAGATAAAAACGGCACAAAACCCTATCATTTTACCACCATGCCGCGTAACAATATCATCCTGTACGGCAAATGGGAAGTTGACACCGGCACGGGCTTTCTGTCTTGGGATCTTGACAATATGGAAAACGAAACGATCGACAGCAAAGAAGAGCTTGCCGCTTTCATCGACTACGTGCATTTTTACAATTTCACCGAATCGGTTTCGATCGAAGTCACCTATGACACTTACCAAAATGTGATAGCTGACATTGGCGAAATCGGTATGCTGGGCGATTTCCGCGCAAACGGCGCCCTCGGCTACGGTGCGGGCGAAAAGACAAGCTACCGCCACGAAAACGCCAAATGCTATGTGGAGATCAAAGTTTCAAAAAGCTACCGCGAAAGCGAAGCTACCCTTTCCACCGAGCCGACAAGCGAGAAAGCCTATACCTATCTCACCGAAGCCATTATCCCGCGCGGGGATGCGTACACCGATTTTTACATTGACCGCCTGCAGGAAAGCATAGCCGTCACAACCTCAAACCAACTGCACTATGTCGCAGAGCACGGCTACCGCCCGATTCCCGAACAAGGCTCGCCTGCCGAGCGCATCTATCTTGCCGCCAAAAAACTTCTCAATGCCATTCTCCCCAAAGATGCCACCGATCTTGAAAAAGCAGAACTGATTTATCTCTACCTTGTACAAAACGTGCAGTATGACGACCGCGCGGTGCAAATCTCCGAAACGCCGGGTGCTGTCTGGTCTGACTACGACGCCTTTTTCCTGGAAGGCGTGTTTGATCATAAAAAAGCCGTCTGCGACGGCATTGCCAAAGCCTTTTCCCTGCTTTGCAACATGGAAGGCATTCCCTGTGTGGAAGTGGTGGGCAACACCCACGCGTGGAACCGCGTGAAGATCAATAACATCTGGTACGTCGCCGACCCCACGCACGGCAATTTGCATATTGCTAACAAAGATTTCTCAATCACCGATTTCAGCCACTTCTTGATGTCAGACAGAGAAAAAGCATCACTCGGCTATGCAAGTGAAAGCTATCCGCTCATCAAGGCGAATGAAAATTACAACTATTTTGCGAACAAGACATTCACCTACAACGGTTACACCTTCGACTATCGAATCGAAAACAGCGATGAGCTTGCCATTCTCCTTGCCCACCTTCTCACTTTGAAGGATGATCTTGACGGATGCAGTATCGATCTTTCTTATTCGTCTTGGTTCACCTCGCTTTCGATGGCTTACCAAAGCGCTCTGCTTACCTTGAACCGAAGCGGCATTGATTTTCCCTACCGCGCCACCGTCATCGACCCCTCCTTCGGCACAGCGTATAAAATCGTTTTCACGAGATAAGCGAATCATAGCGTCCCCCCCACCGTAGGGGAGGATATATCCTCCCGAAAACAAGCAAATTCAGAAAAACAATCATTGATTATACCGCGGGAAGATGATATCTTCCCCTACGGGTGCCAAACAACGTCAAACACCCGCAGGATCACAATATTTTGGCAACACAAAAAAAGGATTCCAACACGTGGAATCCTTTTTTCATTTACTGCTCTTTTTTGAGGCGGCGTTCGATATACTCGTCGTAGGTGATCTGCATATCGTAGAAATGACCCGCCGTGACGTCAATGATGCGGTTGGAGACCGTCTGCACGAACTGGTGGTCGTGAGACGCAAAGAGAAGCACCTCAGGAAAACGGATCAAACCGTCGTTGAGCGCCGAGATCGATTCAAGGTCCAGGTGGTTTGTCGGCTCGTCAAGAATCAGAACATTCGCGCCCGAAAGCATCATCTTGCAGAGCATCATGCGCACCTTTTCGCCGCCCGACAATACCGAAGCCTTCTTGTGTACCTCGTCGCCCGAGAACAACAGGCGGCCAAGCCAAGAGCGCACGTCCGATTCGTAAACAAGATCGGAATAAGAGCGCACCCAATCCACAAGCGAATCCTCACAGCCGTCAAAAAACGCCGCGTTATCGGTGGGAAAATAAGAAAAGGAAGTTGTCACGCCCCACTTGAAAGTACCCTCGTCAGGCTCAATTTCGCCTGCCAGAATGCGAAAGAGGGTGGTTCTTGCCACAGGGTCATCACCGATAAAGGCGATCTTGTCGTGCGGATGCACGGTGAAGGATACGTTGTCAAGAATTTTCTTGCCGTCGATCGTTTTGGAAATGCCGTCCACCACCAAAACGTCCTTGCCGATCTCGCGATTCGGCTTAAAGTCCACAAACGGAAAACGGCGGGAGGACACGCCCTCATCTTCAAGGGTAATGTTGTCCAGTAACTTCTTGCGGCTGGTCGCCTGCTTGGATTTCGAAGCATTTGCTGAGAAGCGCGCGATAAACTCGGTCAACTCGCGGATCTTGATCTCCGCCTTCTTGTTCTGCTCGCGGATCTGACGCTGACGGATCTGGGTGTATTCGTACCAGAAATCGTAGTTACCCACCACGGTGGTGATCTTGCCAAAATCCACGTCCACAATGTGCGTGCAGACCTTGTTCAGGAAATGTCTGTCATGCGATACGATAATGACTGTGCTGTTGTCAAGCCCCATCAAAAAATCTTCGAGCCACGCGATCGTTTCAAGATCCAAGTGGTTGGTCGGCTCATCCATCAAGAGAATATCGGGACTGCCAAACAGCGCCTGCGCAAGAAGCACCTTCACCTTCATGTCGCCAGACAGATTCGACATGAGCTCGTAATGGTATTCGTTGGTGATACCGAGGTCATTGAGGAGAATTTCCGCATCGCTTTCTGCACTCCAGCCGTCCATTTCGGCAAAGCGCTCTTCCAGCTCGCAAAGAAGCATACCCTCTTCTTCGGACATGTCTTCTTTGGCGTAAAGCTCTTCCTTTTTCTCCATGATGCGGCAAAGCTCTTCGTTGCCGTGAAGCACCGTGCTGAGTACGGTGTAATCGTCATACAAATAGTGATCCTGCTTGAGAACCGAAATGCGCTCTTTGGCATCGCGGATCACCTCACCCTTGTCAGGCTCGATCTCGCCCGAAAGAATCTTCAGGAAGGTCGATTTGCCCGCGCCGTTTGCGCCGATGATGCCGTAGCAATTCCCTGCCGAAAACACAAGGTCGGCATGATTGAAAAGCGTTCTTCCGCCGTACTGCAATCCCACGTCTATCGTTTTGATCATAGTATCTCTCCGTTTTTATCTATCATTTTTGCACACTTCGTATAGTATAATACAAAAAAGCAAAAAGGTCAAGGGGAAAAAGTGAAAACACATATATCTCGGCAGAGGTACGTGAGAATGTGATAGGGCGCAGTTGCGACCTGTTTGCAGGGCATGTTGACCGCTGTGTTTCGTAATTTGATCGAACGGATTGACGCATCTGTGGTAGGGCGGGGGCTTGCTCCCGCCGTAAAATAATCAAACCCGAAAAACAAAAAATGATTGTTTGGCGGCGGGAGCA
>JAFQNZ010000081.1 GCA_017395715.1 Clostridia bacterium
AGATGAAAGAATTGGAAGACGACTATAATGCCAACATGGTCACCTACGTTTACTACTACGGCATTTACAACTTTGATCAGTATATCACCTACTTTGGCGGCGAAGAATACTTCGAGCTGCAGTGGAAGTACGAAAAGCTTCTTGACAAGCTCCCTGAAACCGGTGTTGTGTACGAAGCTGCCCCCTCTGAAGACGCAGAATAAAATATGACTTTGACAGGCTTTGTTCTCTCTTTTCAGAACAAAGCCTGTTTTTCTATCAAGAAAGGCATAATGATGAAACGAATCCTACCCCTGCTCCTTGCACTCCTTCTCTTAACAGCAACGCTTGTTTCCTGCGGAGAAGACCCTTCCCCATTCGATAACCCCGGCAAATACGTTACCGTGCCCGAGCTTTCTTCCGTCAAGGTCAAAAACGCGGATGTGCAGGCAAGCTACAACGAAGTTATGCAGGATCTTCTTGAAGACATGACAGGCGAGCATTTTCAAAAACTCGCCGACAGAGATGCCGTCGTGCAAAAAGGTGACAAGGTACATATCAGCTACAAAGGCACGCCCAAGGATACTTCAATCACCCTTTCGGAAACTGCCATGAAAGCCGTAAACGCCTTGGAAAGCGACCGCGTGTTTGTGATTCCGGGTGCAGGTGAGGTTTCGGCAGCCATTGAAGATATTCTGATCGGCTCAAAAATCGGCAGTGAACTCAGTGTCAGCGTCACCTATACCGAAAACGATACTGATATTGAAGATCTCATTGGAAAAGAAGTCGTTTTCGCCATCAAGGTACACAGCATCAGCCGCCTGACGATTTCTTCGCGCCACGCAGTCAAACTCAAATTCACCGCCAAACTTGCCGATGGAAGCGTGCCGCTTGATACCATTCTGACCCTCTTGCAGGGCGGCGTGGAAACGGTTGACCTTGCCGACAAAGAAGATACTTTCGATGAAGCCTTCTCTGTCAGCGAAATTTCCCCTCTCCTGATCGGTAAGCACAAATACGACAAACTCGCCTTTACTCTAACACTCCCCGCTGAAAAAGCCACAAAATACGGCTATAACACCGATGTGGCAATTGCCTTTGAAGCCACGATCCAAGAAGCCAACGAAACGCCCACGCTTCTCACCGACGAGATGGTAGAAAGCGTAACTGAAGGACAGTTCAACAACGTAGCCGACTATGAAAGCTACTGCTTGAACATGGTCAAAGAACGGCTTGCGCTTGCAGCCGTTGCCGAGGCTGCAACCTACAATGACGATTTTCCCAAAAAACTGTACAATGAGTTTTACGAAGACAACTACAACGAAGCGCTCTACAACTATTCGGGCTCATACGCCGATATGACAACTGAGGAATTAAAAAAACTTTTAACCGAGGAAGCATTAAAAACGATTGAGACCTCCGCACACCAAAGCACGATTTCCGAGCTTCGCGAGCGTTTTCTGTTCGAGTATTACTTCGACTACTTCGATCTTAAATTGACGAAAGAAGAATACGAAAAAGAACTGCAAGAGCTTTACAACATCTATCAAACACAGTATTATTACGCCCTGATCCACTACGGCATTTCAGGTGTCAAAGACTTTGAAGAATATTTTGGCAAAGAATACCTTGAAGTACAGTTTCTGTATGAAAAGCTGCCGCCGCTCTTAAAAGATGCGATTCAGTTCGTTGACGAATAAACTTTATAACCAAGAAAGAGAATCACTATGAAAAAAACATTTCTTTTAACCCTTTTAGCCTTGCTTGTCCTCACGCTTGCCTTCACCGCTTGCGGTAGCAGCACCCCCGCAACCACCGAAAACAACACTTCATCCGACACAACACCCTCCTCCGCCGCAGGATCCGGTACCGCAGGCGTTACCACCACCGCACCTGTTACCACCAAGAACCCTGTTATGGAAAGTGCATACGATCACCCCGAAAACTATGTCAAGCTTCCCGAGTTTTCTTCGATTGAAGTCTCTATGGCGCCGATTCAAAAAGATGTTGATACCTATCTTGCCCAAGTGCTTGGTGCTCTCGGCAGAGAGGATTACAAAGCGCTCGAAAATGGTGTTGCCGCTATCCTCGGCGACAAGGCAAACATCAACTATACCGGCAGAGCCAAAGACCCCTCGGTAAAGCTTTCGGATGACACACTCAAGGGTATGTCGAACGCTTCGGATGCTGCAGGTTACGACCTCGTTCTCGGCTCTGGCTCTTTCATTCCCGGCTTTGAAGAACAGCTTGTGGGCGCTAAAATCGGCGACACCGTTACCGTGGATGTCACCTTCCCCGAGAATTATCATTCCCAAGAGCTTTGCGGCGTTGCCGTTCTGTTTGAAGTGAAGATCAACTCCCTCTCCCGTGCAACGGTTGGCGAAAAGAATGTTCTTGCTCTTTTGGTGACCTATACCCTCAAAGAAGGCACCGCCACAAGCGAGCTTGCCAAATTTATGGAAGGTCACGAAGTGCAGTTTGATCTGCGCGATGCTGCCGCCAAGTTTGATGAGTATTTTGACGCACAAGCCATCCGCACAGCACTCCTCGGCAAATCCACCTTCGGCAAAGCAAGCGTCGACCTTACCCTGCCGCTGGATGCGGCAAAGAAGTTTGGCTACGAAACCGAACTGACCCTTACTGCCGACATTACAGTTGAACAGATCGTATATTACCCCGAGGTTTTGACCGATGGCGATATTGATTATTACACCGGCGGCGAATACAAAACCGTAGCAGCGTTCACCGAATATGTTACCAACCACTACAAGAGCACCTACGCTTACGAGGCCATCTCTAAGGCAGCAACCTATACGATCAATGAAACCGTATATAACCTTCTGTACAAAGGCTATTATGACTCCAAAGTCACAAGCCTGATCGGCGATATTTCCAACATGACCGAAGAAGAACTTGCCGAGAAATATACCGATGAAGTCAAAAAAACTGCAGACGAATTTGCCAAATCCAATGCCACCGCCGAGTATAACGACCGTATGCTCCTGTCTTATCTTGCCAACAAGGTAAACTTTGTTCTCACCGACGAGATCTATCAAAAAGAGCTTGCCGAAATGTACAACTATTACTTGGCAAATTATTACTACCAGATGATCATGAGCGGCATCAACTCCAAAGAAGCTTTTGAAAGCTACTTTGGAAAAGACACGCTTGAAACCGAATTCATTTCGAGCAACGTCATTGACAAACTCCCCAATCTTGTCTCCTACGTGGACTAATCGTCACCATCCCCCGACAGACTAAGACTGTCGGGGGATCTTTTCGTGATACACTATGATTTGTTTCGGAAAAGCAATTGACTTTTCGTTCCAAATCATGTATAATGAAATATATAAAAAAAATAAGGAGAAAAACTATGGCCAAAAAGTTATTCACCAAGGTTATCGCTATGATTCTGCTTCTGTCCATGATGTTGACACTTGCAGTTGCTTGCGGCGGATCCGAAACAACTACCAAAAACCCTAACGAAACAACCGCGCCTACCACTGAAGATCCCAATACGCCCAACACCACAACACCCGAAGTGACAACCACCACGCCCAACACGCAATTGCCCTATCCCGTTCAGCTCGAAGGTATCAAGGAACATCTTGAAGACACCACCGTTCAGTTCATCTATGTTGAAGGCGGTAGCGGCACTTATACGGCCGACTCCATCTGGATCGACGAAGAAACCGTCGGCGAGCTCGACGCTGTTGACCAGCAGATCATCGACAGAAACAACCGTGTTTATGAAGATCTCGGCATCACCATTGAAGCTTTCACCGACCCCACCCTTGACATCTCCGGTCTTCAGACGTTTGCCAAGACCTACTTTGACGTTCAGGACCCCGGCCTTGACGTGTACTGCGGCTATCAGTACTACGACTTGAAAGTTGCTCTTACCGGCCATCTCTTGAATCTCAACACCATTGTCAATGAAAATCGCGA
>JAFQNZ010000082.1 GCA_017395715.1 Clostridia bacterium
CATGGCACAGATCTCAAAGAGAGGGAGGTGATCTGCATGATGTCTACAGAAAACGCGATCACCGTCATAAACGGCAAGATGCTCGAGATCGTATGCGAGCTTGAGATCTGCAAGTCCGACAAACGCAAGCAGCACCTCGAGGAAGAATACAGGATGCTCACGACCGCAAAGGATGCGCTGGAGCTCAGACGCCCGGAGAAAGTAGTGGCCGAGCGGATCTCGGAAGACCTTCAGCTTCGGAATTGCCCGAGATGCAACGTCAGATTTATTGCATGGGGCATGAAGTTCTGCGGTGAGTGCGGACAGGCGTTGAATTGGGAGGCGGACGATGGAAAAGAAATCAGTAAGCCTTGACGATGTCCTTGATGGTATGGAGCTGTTCAAGCTGCACGAGAATCGAATGATTGAGCGCGGCATCGAGCCGGAAGCGATCAGAGCAACAGCAAATCCGTCCGATAAGTACACGTTTTTCAAGGGCAAGACAGACAGGAACTACCGCAGTGGTTGTGATCTGTATAACGGATATTACCTTGACGGCGTACATGGAGCCGTGTCCTGCTCGGCTGTTGGGTTCCTGCTCCCCGGCGTGGTTCGAGGGCTGTATTGTGAAAAGAATTGCGGTGAATGTCCGCTACATGGAGTAAGCTGTGAAGAAAGAAAAACTGACATTTGAGTGGCCCAAGACGGGACGTCTTGAGGTGCTGATCGAAAGAACGGACTCGGCGGTGCTCAGATATGAACCATCAGAAGAGGTGATCCAAAAGATGCTTGAGAAATACAGAACGGATTACGCAGAGCTTGAGCGAAGATACCGAGAACTCTCGGTATCCTGCGGTCAGCACATGAGAGCGGGTCGTTTCGATGAACTGTCTGATACATACGCTGAGATGGCAAGTGTTCTTGAGGCGGAAGGAAAATACACAGATGAGCTGAAGGTGCTCATGCTGCTGTTTTACATTGATCTGAGTGGTATCGGAAGTGAACCGCACATCAGATCTACGTTGCCGGCTCGTGCGACGATGGCTCTTGAACGAACCAAGATGAGCAAGCATGAGATGACGGATCTGTACCTCGAGACGGTCCGCCGAGATTGTACACCGCGCCACACAATGACCGTCCTCGGAAGCCTGCGGCTGTTCGAGCTGTGCATCCTTGGCAAGGTTGGAGCGGCTGAGAGAATCTTGAATCAGTTGTCGAAATAGGGCTGTTCTTTGAACCGTAACAGAATAGTTGTAAAATATAGGGTGGCGGAAAGCAAAAAGAGCAAAGATCTCGATGCTCGCACAGGAACCGTAACAGCTCCCCACCCGATCAGAGAAATACTGTTTTGAAGCCTTTACTCCCTGTGTACGAGTGTCAAATACCTACACATAAGGAGTAAAGGTTATGAAAAAGAACCTCAAAAAAGTCATCGCGAAGGCGACGAACGAAACCGAAAAGGCAAAGGCGCTCATGGCGGTGCTCGAAGACGCGGCACTGTTTGAACGCGAAATCGCAGACCCGCAGACCAAGAAGAAGATCGCGAAGATCATCTATGCTCTTTGGGATGCAATCGAAGAGACCGAACGTAGCCTTGACGCTGCCGCCGAAGTCCTCGAACAGGACGATGCTCTTTGATAACTGAATAGGCAAAGCGAAAGCCGGGGGAGAAATCCCTCGGCTTTTGTTACACCAACTGCGTAGTTGGCGTAAGCTGTTGGTGAATTGGCGATACACCAACTGAAAAGACAAAAATTGTTAAATAACGTGTATCCTCTTGACAAAATCACGATAACGTGATATAATATATATACAGAACAAAACCACACAGAGGAGATCATCCAATGCCTGTTTTATCGAGATTTTACGGTATCATAATCAGAATGTACTTTTTGCAGAGCGAGCACAACCCTCCGCACATTCACGCGATCTACAACGAAGACGTTGCCGCCATCGACTTCATGACGGGGAAGGTTCTCGAGGGGCATCTCCCGGCAAAGGCAATGAACTTGGTGCAGGAGTGGATTTCTCTCAACAGAGACGCTCTGAACGAAATTTGGGAAACGCAGGAGTTCAAGAAGCTCCCGCCGCTGGAATAAGGAGGTATCTATGTTCCACAAGATCAAGAATGTATCAGCTCTGCCGGAATACCGGCTGAGTGTTCAGTTTGCAGAGGGAGTCACCAAGCTGTACGATGTGAAGCCCTTATTTGATCGGCTGCCTGTTTTCAAGAGTTTGATAGACAGCCCCGAAGAGTTCGGATGCGTGTCCGTCGATGTCGGCGGTTACGGCATTGTATGGGGAGACGAGCTTGATCTCTCCTGCGACGAGCTGTGGGAGAACGGCGTACAGGTTGCCACTCCGTTTGATGGGCTCATGGCTTTCAGTGATGCCACCGAGCTGTGGGGTCTGAACGAAAGCACGCTCCGCAAAGCGATCACC
>JAFQNZ010000083.1 GCA_017395715.1 Clostridia bacterium
ATGTTCAACTTGGTCAAACGGATATGGCAGATGAATATATCCACCGTATTCTTGTAGCTTTGGAAAAGCATATGATAGAATCCGAGAAAGAAAACAAATCTCAACTTCTGTACGCCACAACGCTACATAACGCCGTTCCAACCGAGCAGATATGCAAAAAACTATTGCAAAATATGTTAAGTATTCCGGAGTTTGAACAATTCAAGGATAGAATTTCCGACCTGCAAAAAAGGTACGAGGAATATGTTTCGCAAACACGAGGTGCAATCCATGAAAAATAAAATTTCTTTTATATTCATACTTATACTGATAGCGATGTTGCTTGGGTCATGTGCGAATACACCTGACTTGCCGCAGGACACTGAACCGCCGACTTCTTTTAGCTCGACCGAAACACTGACCGAGACACCGCCGAACACAGAACCCCCAACTTCGGATAGCTTGACCGAAGCGCCTGCAGAGACGCCTGCAGATCCTTTTGAATCGCTTCGCTCAAGCGGTGAAGAATGGATTTCTTACGGTCTTGCAGCGTATGAAGGCGAAAAACAAGTTGAAAATCTGAAAGAATTTTTCTCCGATCGCGCAAACCTGACCTACCTTACGTTGTATGATCACCTTTTTACGTATGATAAGGAAAAAACAGTTCCCGCAGCAGAAGCACTGTTTGCTTTTATTTACAACGAATACGGTGTTGAAGCGCTATTGGATTTGGACAAACGTTGCGAATACAAAACCGCCTATCTCCAATCACTTGGGTTGGATCTCGAATACGGTCAAGACCTTAGAGTTGAAACCTTCCTTGCTTCTATGGAATTCTCCTCGAATGCAATCTACAAGTACATTATAACCTTCGATAATGTAACCTACTATTTCAAAGATTTTAGCGCCGGTGCTCCTGCAGAATATCACGGTTTCCTTTATTACAGCACTACCGGCTTGTTTGAACTGATCGAGTATATAAAATCCAACAACCTGAGCGAAGGACTGAATACCGACAGAAAGTTTAATTACTTTATGACCCTTGACGGAAGCGGATATAGCCAAACCCTTTATTCCAATGGAAATATGTATATAAACGGTTCAGATTCAACGCTTCACGAAGCTGTCCATGCAATGGGCGTCACCCAGAAAGATAACATTTGGTTAAGTGAGGGGCTTTGCAATTATTTTGGACGATCTCTTGGATTTAACGATCTGATTGCATCATCGTACATTCAGATTTTGACCCTGGTAAAGCAAGGATACTTCGATGAAAGAGCAAACGCAGGTGATACGCAAGCAATTCTTTACAAACAATTGTATGAGGAATACGCTAAAGGCGGAGGTCAACTGGATTCTGTTCATGCCTTTGATTTTCGTTTGTACTTCGATATAAGCGCAAAAATGGAATTAGAATCGGAGGCTTACGTAACGCTTGGCGAAGCATACAAAGTTGTCAATAAAACCGAATGCAACGCGATCGGTAACGATATTTCATATGCACAAGCCACCTCTCTTGTCCAGTATCTTGCTGACACATACGGAATCGAAAAAGTGCTCGATGCCTATCACTCTCAGGATATAGAAACTGCTTTGGGAAAAGGTTATGAAGAATTAAAAACAGATTGGTTAGCATACTTATACAAGTAACAATTAAATGAATGATCAAAAGGCAATATCAAACCGTTTTTTCGGAATGATATTGCCTTTTCTTTACACCGTCGCATTCAACATATTTTCAATAAAGATCCCGTACCCTCTCGTCGGGTCGTTCACCATCACGTGCGTCACAGCGCCCACAATTTTCCCGTTCTGGATAATCGTGGAACCCGACATACCCTGCACGATGCCGCCAGTTTCTTCCAAAAGTCGCGGGTCGGTCACTTCAATGATGAAGTTTTTAGCATCGCCTTTAGGGCTTGTGATCTTCACGATGCGAACGCTGTATTCAGTCACCTTGCCGCCTGTCAAGGTGCAAAAGATCGAAGCATCGCCCTCTTTCACCTCTTGACGATCGGCAAGCGGCATGGGCGGAACAAGAGACTCCGCATCCACTTCGCTGAAACGGCCGTACACCCCGGCGGCTGTGTTTTTCATCAGAATACCCGAAAGCGCGCAGTCAAAATAACCCTTCAGTTCACCGGGCGCACCCGCTTTGCCTTTTCTGACAGAAACCACCGATATGTCATACACATTTCCGCGAAGAAGCGGCATCAAAACGCCGGTATCACTGTCGCAGATACCGTGACCGAGCCCCCAAAACTCTCCCGTTTTGGCGTTCACCAAAGTCACCGTACCAATGCCGGCCGTGGAATCTCTCACCCATATCCCGGCGCGGTAAATACCCGATTCGTCCTTTTCGGGTAAAAACGAAACCGACTTTCTTTCTCCGTCGCGCACCACTTCAAGCGTCACCTTGTTGCCGCCGCAGCCCTCAATACAGCCAATCACCTCGGCAACGGTATTCACACGCTTGCCATTGATGGTCTCGATCACATCTTTGGTACAAAGCCCCGCTTTTTCGGCAGGACATTCTCCGCCCTTGCCGGAGCGTGAAAAGCCAACCACAAGCACCCCTTTGGTTGACATCCTCACACCAAAGCTCATACCGCCCGGGCAGTAAAGCGCTTCTTCCACGCCCTGCGTTGAGACTGCCTCGTGAGACTTGGCGGTACTGAAGACACTCGGAATTTTGTGGGGCACCAGTGCCGAAACCGTCACCGTGATCACAAGCACCACCCAAAGTGCCGAGCAGAACACCCTTTTGATTTTTCTCAGCATATTATACATCGCTTTGCTGCATTCACAGCAAAGACCCTTTCCTCGGAATAAATAGAAGGCAAAACGCTTTGCCGTTCAGATTTTAGTCTAAACCGAGAGAGGGCTTTTATGCTTTGAAAATACTGTCATTGCCGAAAAACGCGTAACAAATACAGGAAAAATCAGGAAATCACACCGCTGAATATCTCCTTGCTTTTGGGCGGCAAAATCAGCGCCCGTCTGCCCACACCGCCGTTTTCTCCTCCCGTGAGAAAGAGGCGGTCGGTTGAAATTTTATATTTTTTCGCAATATCCCAAAGTGACTCATTGGCAGTCGGAAAATACACCGTAAAGGCAGACTCATCTCTCTTTTCTGTCTCGGCAAGCACCGCACTCGAAAAGATCACTCTTTCTTTTACATTCTCCCACGCCAAAATACTCACCGTCATAGGAATCTCCACCGTGAGTTTTCCGTCAAGTAGCGTTGCCTTTCCGTTTTCGGGCATGGCGCGCAAGAAACATTCCGGCTTTTCACTGAAAGACAGATCGGTTGGTAAGGAGAACGGAAGGTCCACCGTTTCACAAACCATACTGCCATCCTCTTCCAAAATCAGAACATAAGCGAGCAACGTGCCTTCCGCAATGCCTTTTCTATCGTCACCCAAAGTCAAATATACCCCTTTCACGGCGGGGATCATACCCATCACGCTTCCGTTTTCCTTAAAAGATGCCTCCTTCGTACAGCGATGTGAAAGGATCTGTTTGCCCACACTGCGCGAGATGCGGATCTCACCTTCTGTGTTTTCGCATTCGTAGCGTGTGGAATACATATCCTTAACAGCAAGCATCGTTTCTCGGCACTCGCATATTGCCTGAATGCCGTAGGAAAAATCAAGCTCCAATATGCGCTTTTCGCCTTGCGCGTTTTCGGCAGGCACACAGGATATTTTTTCGCAGTATAACGAAGCAAGGCAAAGATCGCCCTCACAAGCGCCCTCGCACGGAACCAGCGAGGAAAGCGAGATGGCGTGATGTAAGAAACGAAGAGACGTGTCGTCCTTGCCGTCCTCACGAAACGCCACCGTCACATCCGCCGTGGCATTCACGGCAACAGCATCCTTTCGCGCTTCGCATCTGACACCCGAAAAGGTAATATCGCAAAACAAAACCTCGCCCACAGCGCCCATCGGCGCTTCTATACGGATATCATCCCCCGATTCAAGACCGCTTACCGCTTTGTGACGAAGAGAAAGATAGGAAATCTCCTCGTTTTTTTCTTCAAAGCTTTCAATATCCGCCCGCGTCAGCTGACTCGGAAAACGCACCGAAGCATCCCGACGCTCCCAGGTAAACAGACCGGGATTGACCTTCGCCTTGATTCCGATTTTTCGCGGATTGACCGATCTTGCATTCACGCTTTCAAGATTCGGCATGAACACCGCCGTGTATTCCCCGTCGGCTGAACCGAGCGGCGCACTGCCTTCGTATTCAAGCGTGAACGGCACCGAACAGTTTTTGCCTTCGTCGCTCACGAACAAAACACGGCACAAAAGCTCACCTGCGTAAAAAGCCTTGCCGCCCTCGGCGTAGCCGTTTGACGGAACAAGTGACGCACTCACCGATAAAATACGTTTGATATCTGCATAAGAATCGGGCAGAATACAGTCACGCGAAATTTCAATCAGCCCAAGCGGCAAGCCTTGCGCGCCGTCTGTTGTGCGAAGCGATACCTCGCGTTTTTTTTGAAGATTTTCCTGATACTCCACAAGCAAATTCTCCTTTAAGATTTTTGATAAATATATGCCATCGCAAAAGTTGTTTATACATCCGAGCACGCAGTCGGCAGGTTCATGGCATCATACAGCTTCTCCAGTGCCGATTTTTCAATGCGGCTGACATACGAGCGCGAAATCCCCATCTCCTCGGCAAGCTCGCGCTGTGTCAAGGGCTTGGTGTTATCGATCCCATACCGCCGTGTGATGATGTAACGCTCGCGCTCCGAAAGACAAGTGTCAAGAAGCGCCAGGGCTTTTCGGCTGGCAATGCGGTTAAAGACCTCATCCGAAACCGATTCGTCCGAGCAGATGATATCCATATAGGTCAAAGGATTGCCGTCCTTATCCACGTCAATGGTATCGTGCATCGAAACCTCACAGCGATTTTTCTTTTTGGAACGAAAATGCATCAGAATCTCATTTTGCAAGCATTTTCCTGCATAGGTCGCAAAGCGCGCGCCGTTTGTGGGATTAAACGAATCGATCGCCTTGATCAGACCGATCGTGCCGATTGAAATGAGATCCTCTGTGTTCTCCTCATTTTGCCCGTATTTTTTGACAATATGCGCCACAAGACGCATATTGTGTAAGATCAGCTTTTCTCTTGCCGCCATACTTCCCTCTTTCATGGCGGCAAAGCATTCCCTTTCCTCTTTGGCGGAAAGCGGTGGCGGAAAGGACTGTTTTTCCTCCACACGCAAAAACATAAAAATAAACTTCACAAAGAGTCTTGTGAATATGCGGCATCCCTCCCAACAGGTATTGTTATCAGCCCACAACTCATATATATGCCCGCCCGCTCGTCCTTTTTCGTCATGTTCCTTGCCAAAATATGCAAAAAAACTTGCGAAAGACCTTGTTTTGTGCTATACTGTTTTGATGAATCCTCGTGAAAGGTAACAAAACATGAACTACGCCATTCTCGATATCGGCTCCAACACCATCAAAATGACGATCTTTTCCGGAGAGGGAGAGATTCTGTTAAGAAAATCCACCGCCGCAGGGCTGATCTCCTATGTCAAAAACGGAATCTTGACAGAAGACGGTATCACGCTTCTTGCCGATATTATGCTGCAATACGATAAAATCGCACGCGATACGGGTGCAGAGAGACTCTATCCCTTTGCCACAGCCTCCCTGCGCGCCGCCTCCAATCACCAAGAGGTTATTGACGAAATTGAAAAACGTACCTCTTACAAAATAGACCTTGTCAGCGGTGAAGAGGAAGCAGCGCTTTCTTACTACGGTGTTTGCAAAACCCTGCCCGATTCAAAAGGACCTATGATCCTTCTTGATATCGGCGGCGGAAGTCTTGAGATCGTTGCCCCTCATCATCATCTTGCCACTTCTCTTCCCGTGGGCGCGCTTGCCATGTATGTGAAGTTTGTCAAAAACATCCTCCCCACCAAAGAGGAACTCGAAGAGATCTACCGTCACACCCAAACACTTGCCCAAAACGCCGGCATCACCAAAAAATCGGAAGATGTTTGTGCCACCGGCGGTTCTTTACGCGCCTTCTGCCGTTTTCATGCTCATGTTTTCAAAAAAACATTTTCAAACGATGCAAACTATACCGTCACACGCGAAGAGATCGTACAGCTTCTCACACGCGTTGCCGACATGGACTTAGAAACCAAACTCACCGTGATCCGCCTGTTGCCCGAACGCACACACACCTTTGCCACAGCACTCACGGCAATTCTCGCCATTCTTGATACTCTCGGTGCGAGTTGTCTCACGGTTGTTGCGGGAGGCGCACGAGAGGGCTACTTTATGAAGATCAAACAAAAGGAAAGATAACCATGAAAAAAGAAGAATCGCGTTTTCAGGACAGCAATATCATGGAAGGCATGATATCCTTCCGTGCCGTCATTCGCGGCATCGAAAGCAAAGTCAGCGACCGCAAAATCGAAAAAGTGATTTTCGACAGCACCCGCAAAAAAAATCTCAAAGGACACCTTTCCTATATCCGCGCCATGTCGGCAAAATACAACTTTACAGTTGAAGAGGTTACCAAAGAAGAGATCGACTCGCTTGCCATCGGCTCCTCTCACGGCGGCATTCTCACCTTCACGTCAGAACGTACCCTGCCCGCCCTTACCGATATTCCCCAAAGTGACGGCTTTTATGTGCTTCTCAACGGCATCGAAGACCCCTACAATTTCGGCTATGCGCTCCGCTCGCTCTACGCCGCGGGCGTTGACGGCATCATTGTGGGTAAGCGCAACTGGATGACGGCTGCCGGCGTTGTCTGCCGTGCCTCGGCAGGTGCCAGCGAAGAAATGCCGGTTTATGTTGCCGAAAGCGAAACCGACGCAGCAAGACTCTTTCAAAAAAACGGCTACCGTCTTGTGGCAGCCGACCTTGCAAATTCCACCCCCATGACACAAGCCAATCTGAAAAAACCGCTTTTACTTGCCGTTGGCGGTGAAAAAAGAGGTCTTGCTTCCGAGCTTCTCACGATGGCAGACGAGATCGTGCGTATTGAATACGGAAGAGTCTTCCAAGAATCCCTCTCGGCAGCTTCCGCCGCTTCGATCCTTTCTTTCTTTGTTTTGGCGCAAAATTCCTAACAAACAAAAGCATAAAAAAGACATATACTGTACCAATCATAAAAAGTGAGGTACGGTATATGTCTTTTTTGGATCACCCCCAAACTCTCGTCCGAGAAAACTCCTATTTTGCCGCCTTAAATTCCCACCGCGGCTTTTGTTCCTATTTTCCCGTTCTTTTTGCCCCTTACCGAAGATACATCATTAAAGGCGGTCCGGGCTGCGGCAAATCCACCTTAATGAAAAAGATCGCCCAAACGGCTGAGGAAAAAGGCCATG
>JAFQNZ010000084.1 GCA_017395715.1 Clostridia bacterium
GCTTAATGGTGTTGGCAAACAGACCGCAGGTGCCTTCGCCTGTTACCGAAAGGCCCTTAATGGTGTGGCCCTGACCGTCAAAGATCATAGCAACAGAACCAAAAGGTGTCCATGCTTTACCGGTCATGTCAATGTCGGCAGTCAGCTTAGCCTGATATCTGCCGGGGGTTGCTGCTACAAGCTGCTGAAATTCAATCAGCTCATCAGCAGAACCGATCGAGTACCAGCCTTCATCATCAGACGTGAGTGCAAACACGCTGACAGTAAGAGCCGCAACGAGAACAAAAACAAGAGAGAGAACTAAAAGTGTTTTTTTCATATTATCCTCCTAAATATTTGAGATGTCTGCAAGTATTACCGTCTCATTTCAGGCTAAGACAGACAAAAAACGCATACCATCTCATTGTCATCGTAAACATTGTATCACAAATTGCCATTTTTGTCAATAGACTTTGGTTGCTTTGCCCATGCAAAATACCATTTTGACGGAGCGATTCAAATAAAGCGCTTCACATACGCAAGGTCGTGGTTGATGGCATCCACAGCGCAGCCGCTTTCCAAAATCTCGGGGCTTTCAAGCGTTAAAGTCCCGTGATAGTTCTCAGAAATGATCGGTAGCAGCTTTTCAAGACCAATAATACCCTTTCCGAGATGCAAAATCGGACGAAGAGAGGCAAAATCGTGAGGCGGACCAACATAATCGCTCAAATGCACGTGATTGATCCTTCCGTCAGAAAGTGCGCCGGACGATACGATTCTCTCATTCTGCTCGTGAAAAGCCCCGAATCTGACGTCATATACAAACTGCGCGTCGGGTCTCTTTTGGGTCACGCGAGAAAGATTCGTGATCGGGTCACTCATCGCACACGGCACGTTTTCAATCAAAAGACGAATACGGGATCGCTCGGCAATCTCATACAGATCGTCAAGCATCATAAGGTTTCTTGCAAGATCATTGTCCGAGCGCGGGCCGCTCCAAAGATGCAGCACCAGCTTCTCAGCGCCAATCGCCCTGCTCGCTTCGCAGTTGACAGAAAATAACCGAAGCGCCTCGGCTTGATCGGCTTCGTCGCCGCCAAGGTAGTAGCCAATGTCCTTTTCGGCATGGATCACACCGAAGTAAAGCCCGCTTGCCACGCAGTCGCGCATCACGGTAGAGAGCTTTTCATAATACGCCTTGACCATCATGAGTTCAAACCCGTCGGCTTCTATAAACTTTCCATTTTCAATAAAAATGCGGTGATTCCACCCATTCGCGCGCCCCACCATCGTACCCGTGGAGCAATAGAGTTTGTTCTTCACAGTATCACGCCTTCTTTTATCAGATTTCTTTCATCAGCATAGCACAAAGAAAAGAAAATTGCAAGAGAAAAACCAAACGGTCTTAAGGCAATCAAATACACTTATCCATTGATGCCCTCCTCATCCGTCACGCGGACATGCCGCGCGCCACCTTCTCCCCCGGAGAAGGCTTTGGCGGAAATCATTCTCAATCAATCAAGTGTTGTCATGTGTACTTGGTTGATTGAAAAAGCGTTCCTGTCAAGACCTTCTCCGGGGGAGAAGGTGGCACGCGCGGGGTCCTCAAAATGAATGAAATGAGTTTTGGGGTTCTTGCGCAGGGACGGATGAGGAGGGCATCGCGCAACACATACGATTTGTTTCGTCCCAAATCCAATCATTTCTTACACGAACTCAAAAAATTTTCAAAAAAACCCTTTTCAAACGAAAAAAAATATGATATAGTAATGTATTATATATGTTAACATCCTCAAAAGGAGAAACTTATGGACAACATTTTGAAGCTTCTTGAAAATGACTCAAGACTCACTTCTGCGCAGATCGCCGCCATGCTCTCTCTTTCCGAAGAAGACGTGGCAAGCGCGATTGCCGAATATGAAAAAAACGGCACCATCGTTGCCTATAAAACCCTCATCGACTGGGATAAAACCGACCGCGAGATCGTCAGCGCGGTGATCGAGCTCAAGGTCACCCCGCAAAGAGACCGCGGTTTTGATAAAATTGCCGAAAAGTTGCTCAACTACCCCGAGATCACCTCGATCTGCTTAATGAGCGGCAGTTACGATATTCAGCTGATCATCGAAGGCAAAACCTTGCGCGAAGTGGCGCAGTTTGTTGCCATGAAGCTTGCCCCTATGGAGTGCATCACCGCTACCTCCACCTCCTTTGTTCTGAAAAAGTACAAAGACAAAGGCGTGATCTACGCCTTCCCCGAAGAAGACGAAAGAGGAAATTGCCCCGTATGACAGACTACAAAAAGCTGATACCCGAAAAGATCGCAACGCTTCCCACCTCGGGTATTCGTAAATTTTTCGACCTCTTGGAGAATATGAAGGATGTCACCGCCTTAACGGTGGGTCAGCCCGACTTCGTTACGCCCTGGCATATCCGCGAGGCGGCAATTGAGTCGCTTGAGCACGGCAAAACCTACTACACCTCCAATGCAGGGCTTATGGAAGCACGCCGCGAAATTGCGCGCTATATGGAGCGCCGTTTTTCGCTATCCTATCACCCCGAAAACGAAATTCTCATCACGGTCGGCGGCAGCGAAGCCATCGATATTGCCGTGCGCGCTCTGGTCGAAGCGGGGGATGAGGTCATCATCCCCGAGCCCTGTTTTGTCTGCTATGCACCGATCGTCACCATGGCAGGCGGCACGCCGATCCACCTTCCCCTTTCGGCAAAAAACAAGTTTAAGCTGACCGAAGAAGAGCTTCGCTCGGTGCTGACCGAGAAAACCAAGCTTTTGATCCTTCCCTTCCCGAACAACCCCACGGGTGCTATCATGGAAAAGGAAGATCTCGAGCCGATCGTCAAGCTGTTAAAAGACACCAATGTAGCTATCCTTTCGGACGAGATCTATGCCGAGCTGACCTTCGGCAAACCCCACGTTTCGGTGGCTTCCTTTGACGGTATGCGCGAGCGCACCGTGATCGTAGGCGGTTTTTCCAAGGCGTATGCCATGACAGGCTGGCGTCTTGGTTACACACTTGCCCCCAAGGAAATTTCCGAGGCAATGTACAAGATTCATCAGTACGCCATCATGTGCGCTCCCACCACAAGCCAGTTTGCCGCCATCGAAGCGCTGAAAAACGGTGACGCCGACATTGAATACATGAAGGAAGAGTACGACAGACGCCGTAAATACATTGTCGATGGTCTTACCGAGATCGGTCTTGAGTGCTTTGCCCCTGAGGGCGCGTTTTACGTCTTCCCCAAAGTTTCGGGCTTTGGTCTTACCTCGGAAGAGTTTTGCGAAAGACTTCTTTACGAACACAAGGTTGCCATCGTGCCCGGCACGGCATTTGGCGCATCGGGAGAGGGCTTTGCGCGTATCTCCTACGCTTACTCGGTACCGCATATCACCACCGCCCTTGCCGGCATCAAGGCATTTGTGGAGCAACTGAAAAACGAACAGAAATAACGAAAGCGCCGCCTTTGACAAGGCGGCGTTTTTGGCGTGCAAAACGATATTTGATTGAATAACAATGGTGCATATTTGTAGGGGACGACCGCTTGACAAGTAGCACAGCGTGTGCTACAATAAAGCCATCACAGCAGAAGGAGACCCGCTATGCCAAATTCCAACAACGAACTGATCCGCGATGCCATGTCCGAAACCATTATCACGACGGTGGAAACCATGGTGATGGAAAACGGCGCGCACGGCATTACGGTTCGCAAGGTACTGACAAGGCTCGGCATTTCCAACCGCGTATTTTACAACCGTTTTCGCAACATCGAAGAAGTTCTTGAGATCGTTTACAAAAACACGATCATCAAAATCCGCGAAAGTCTGACAACCACGCTTGATTCCGAAAAAGACTTTTTTGAAAATGTCATGGATATTGTGATCCGTACCTTGCTCGTTTCGTATGACACCAAAATGCAGTTCAATCAGTATATTTTTGAAAACGATTCACATTCCAAAAGCAATTACACCTGGTGGATGAGCGAGATCAAAAAGCTGATCGACTACGCCAAGGAAAAACACTATATCAAAGATGTGGATTCAGACGTGATGAGCTACGCCATCTGGTGCTTCTGCCGCGGTTACAACGCCGACGCGGTGGCACGCAATCTCCCGCGCGACGAGGCGGTGCGCCGCTTCCGCTACAGCTTTGCCTTTTTGCTGGAAGGCATGAAAGTGAAATGAGAAAGGAACAAACTAAATCATGCGTATTCAAGTTGTTTTATTTGATCTTGACGGCACACTGCTCCCCATGGATCAGGACGTGTTTGTAAAATATTATTTCGGTCTTTTGGCAAAGCATTTGGCACCATACGGCTACGAAAGCGAGGCTTTGATCAAAGCCATCTGGCAAGGCACTGCCGAAATGGTAAAGAATAACGGCGAGATCACAAACGAAGAGGTGTTTTGGAACCATTTCACTTCCCTGTTCGGCGAAAATGCGAGAAAAGACGAGCCGCATTTTGATGCCTTTTACCGTGAAAAATTTGACCAAGTGTCAGTCTCCTGCGGCAAAAACGAACGAGCCGCCGAGGTGATCGCACTTTGCAAGGAAAAAGGACTCCGTACAGCCCTTGCTACCAATCCCATCTTCCCCGCCGTTGCCACGCAAAAGCGCATAGCATGGGCAGGACTTTCGCCGAGTGATTTTGAACTCATCACCACCTATGAAAATTCCCACTCCTGCAAACCGAATCCCGCGTATTACCAAGAAATTCTCAAAAAACTCGACGTCAAAGCCGAACACTGCCTCATGGTGGGTAACGACGTGACCGAGGATATGGTCGCCGAAACGCTCGGCATGCAGGTGTTCCTTCTCACCGACTGCATCATCAATAAGGACGGCGTCGATATTTCGCGCTACCCGAATGGCGGTTTTGATGAATTGATGGATTATATTAAGAATCTGAACGTATAAAAAAACGCCCCTCTCGGGCGTTTTAGGGCAAAGAAAAACACTTTTAAAATCCTTGATTGCGTAGGGGCGCACACATAGGTGCGCCCCTACGATGTAACAACTAAAACTTTACAAAGCCTTCCGCGTGTCATCTTGAGCGAAGTCCGCCCGAGATCCTGCCGTCGCTTACGCTTGGCACTGCTACGCAGTTCGACTTCGCTACGCTCGCTCAGAATGACACGGGCGGACGCAGTCGAAACCCAAGCGTAGCGCAGGGCGACCCAACCTGGCAAGGTTGGAGTCGGATCTCGCGGTATAGCTAAATATCAAGTTTTAATTGAAACAAAGTACTACTTTGTTTTCATCTACGCCCTCTCGGGCGTTTTTTTATTGTAGTACGAGTTAATGTATCCTTTGGTAATATTAGCAGAACAATTAATTTTTTTCCGGTTATGGTTTACAAATAGAAAAAAAGGTGCTATAATATAAATGTCACACGAATTCAATATAGTTTTTTGCAGGGTGTTTTTCTTTACGGGATAACTTTACCCTTTTTTCTGCGTTCATTCAAACAGGATTAACATAGGCAAAAATGCGAACTCTATCTGTTTGGATGATGTGATAAACACCATGCTATATGGAATTTGTGTGACAACAATTGGAGTTTGCATTTTTCAGTGCGCTGACTCCTGTTGGCGCACTTTTTATTTTTAAATGATATCCAAGGAGTGTAATATGAAAAAGCGATATTGGCTCTTTTTGCTATTGTTTTTTGTGCTGATCGTATTGGATCAGGGAGCAAAGCTACTCGTTTCAAACTTTGTTACAGTAGAAGATAACATTTTGTTGGTTTCCAACACCGTACATATCCATCCGATTTTGAATGATGAATGCGTTCTTCAATGCTCACAAATGGCAGAAAAAACGAATGTAAGTCTCTATTTTTGGTTGCTACTCGACGCTTTGAAGAAAACGCTTTCTTTATCTATCCCCATTCTTTTGGGTATCCTTGGCAGAAAATTCTTCTTTGGGGATAAAGCTGTAAAGAAATACACGATTCTAACCGCTATCATGATTTGTTTTATAATGTCCGGTTTGATATGCCATATAGTAGGTGACTTTTTCTGGGGCGGTTCTCTCGACTTTATTTGTATTTCATGGGATGATACACTTCAGATAAATGGTGTATTACAGAATATTGTTCGTCACAAATCGTTTGATCTTAAAGATTTTTATGTCTATATCGGTATGGTCTTGCTCGTATTCCGCAGTATCCTTGAGATACTTGTATATATACAAAACAAAGATATCGTGACAGAAAAACTGAAACATCCTACCAAAACCAATTATCATGAATAGAGGCATATTATGAAAAAAACAATAACAGATCTGTTTGAATCGGCAGTTACGGGGTTTCTTATCGTTGCAGCAAACTTGGTGATGTCTTTCGTCGTTTATTTACTGTTTCTCTACCTGATTCTTCCTTTGTTGTGTGATTGGATTCCGTCAGTCAACGCATTCTTTCAAAAAAGTATTCTTCAAAATGAAATGGCTGTTTATCATGCCATTAACGGAATATGTTCTTGTATCGCACTCATTCCCACATACATACTTGTATACAGGTTTCACATAAAAAGAAACAAAAGTTTTATTGAGGAAACCGCAGGAAAAATATCTCCCAAAGACGGATTGAAATATCATGCACAACACTATATGGTCACAGAAATCGGAACTGCTGTATTTGTTCTTATTGTCACCGTTGTGAATGCTCTTATCGTAAAATCTCCGTTGCAAATGCCTTTTGATATTATATTTGATACAATCGGTATTGCAGGAGGCTTGATCATCGCATTGGTATGCGTATTATTGGCTCAATTGACAGGAATTTATTGGACACAGAACTATTGGCGCGCCATTTATTTTATCAATGATTAAGAAAGGAAAACAAAAATGGATGTACTCGGCTTACTGTTATATGTTTTATTTTTCTTTTGCTTAGTAAAAACAATCTATAATTGGATCAGAGCTTTTATTCTAAGAGCATCCTTCAAACGCAAATTGACCAAATTGTGTTCCGAGCACTGTTATGATGTAAAAACAGTCGGCGGTTTTTGGCGTTCCCTCTTTAGATACTCGTCCAAACCGGATATTATTCTCAAGACACCACACACGAAGTATATCATTCGATTTGTTACCTGTCGAGCCAGAAAACGCTTCTACCACTTTGTAACACCGCAGTTTTATGCAAAGTATATGAAACTATACTTTGCCATGTTTGGTGCGTCCAAAGAGCTTGGTTTTCGAATGTTTGAAACTTCGGGGTATATTCCGGAACTTGACGAATCATACACGAAAAAGTCTGATAATACTCAGTTGATTCTTTTGTTTAATCCATCTCCCTTAGTTATCAATTGCACAAGTGATGGAAAAAAAGAAGAAGCGGGAAACGGTTCGCAAATTTGCAACTATACGATATATAATGCAAACGGTTTTATTACCATGTTAAAACCGAAGGATTGAACAGTCTAATTAAGAAAAAAACGCCCCTCTCGGGCGTTTTTTTATTGCATCATCGATTGAATTTCACTCGTGGGAATCGCGCCAACGCGGCGTTCTTTTTCCTGTCTGTCTTCAAACCGAATCAGAACAGGCACCGAGCGAATGCCAAGTTCGTCACAAAGGGATGCTTCTTTTTCCACGTTCATTTTATAAACACGCAGATCTTTCGGCTTCTCTGCCAAATCTTCAAGCCGCTTTTCCAAAACCTTGCAGTGCGGACAGCTCGGCGTGTAAAACTCCACAAGGCAAGCACCCTGCTCGGCGTGAAATAATTGTTCTTTGGTGATCTCTTCAATCATACAAACACCTCTCTTTACAAGAAGTGTTCCCATAAAACCAAACTGTTATGACTTCCTTTTTTCGCGCAAGGACTGAAAAAAGTCTGCCATCAACGCTTCGCATTCGTCCGACAA
>JAFQNZ010000085.1 GCA_017395715.1 Clostridia bacterium
CTTACCTACCTTGACTGGAAGTATCCGTCTCGCGATACCAACAAAGACGGCAAGCTCGATCCTTCGGAATACGGTGTGATCGACCTGATCAACTATACCATCAAGAACACCAAAACACTCATCAGTGACCATCCGTTTGACCCCAACACAGCGTTCAACAAGGCAGTTAAGCAGGTAACCGGTCTTGATTGCATGGAAGATGTTCGTCTTCAGTATGTGGAAGAGTGCAAGAACGGCACATTTGAGATCAACGGCTTCAAGTATTTTGAAGACAACTGGATCACTGAAGGCCTTCCCAACATTCCTGACCCTGTATATCCCCAGCTTGAACCTGTTGCCAAGGGTGACAAGACCTCTCCCGTTCTTGAAACGCCCGTAACCGAAGGCACAAACATTGCCAAGGGTGCAACCATTGTGGAAGCATCTTCTCAGGGCGGTACGAAGTATCCCATCGCCAACATGCTCGACGGCGACCTTGAGACTCTGTACCAGGGTGCTAAGGTAACTGGCGACTATAAGTATCAGCTTGGCGGTTATATGCACGAGTTTGTACTTGACCTTGGCGAGACTAAGAAGTTTGATACTTACACCCTCGTCAATTCCGGCTCGAAGAGCTCGAACAAGGTTAATAATACCTCCGAGTGGGAATTCTTCGTTTCCGATGACGGCAAGACCTGGACCTCTGTTGACTATCAGGTCAAGAACAAGGCTGATATCGCATCGGTGAACATTGGCGATACCAATGCACGCTACGTCAAACTCCGTGTCTTCACCACCGACTCCGGTGCTAATGTCGGTAATATAAGACTGTACGAATTCATGCTGTTTGATCAGCAGTAATTTCAAAAATTCGAGAAGACGGTTCATAAAGAGCCGTCTTCTTTTTATTTCTTCTTTTTGGGATTGCCGGGATTCAGCTTAAAGCGGAAGAGATGGCGGAGCAGGGCTTTTCCGTTGAAGGGAAAAAGCGGATAGAGATAGCTGCGGCTGCCGTCCACCGATTTGTTGGAAGCCACAATGACGATAATCAGAATTGTTCCGATAACAAAACCAACAATGCCGAAGAAGCCCACCATAATGAGCAGCATAATGCGCATGAATTTGAAGGCGTAGCCAAGCTCAAACGAGGGCTGTGAGAAGTTGGAGATCGCCACAAACGCCATATAGAGAATGACCTCGGGAATAAACCACCCGACATCCACCGCAAAATCGCCGAGAATCAAGCCCGCCACCACCGAAAGTGAGCTGCCGAGAGTGGAGGGGGTGTTCAGCGAGGCGAGTCTGAGTCCGTCAAGGAGCAACTCGACAATGAGGATCTGAAAAAAGATCGGCAAGGCAGGTTTGCCGTCCACGCGGATAAATTCCAGCCAGGACGGAATGAGCGAGGGATGCGTGACGAGCATATACCAAAGGGGCGAAAAAAAGAGCGTGACGAAGAAAATCAGCATACGCACCAAGCGCTGATAACTGCCGATCAGGGGCGGAAAATAATAATCGTCGCTTTCTTGGGTAAAATCAAAGATCGAGGTGGGTAACAGCATGGCTTGCGGTGCGGTGTCGCAGAGAATGACGAGATTCCCCTCGAGCAATGTGGCGGTGGCGGTATCGGGGCGCTCGGTGTAGCGGAATTTCGGGAAGATATTAAACCAACGCCGCTTGATGAGGCATTCGGCAAGCGATTGCGGGCCGACGGTGAGGGCATCCACCTGAATCGATTCAAGCTTTTGCTTGATGTTTTCTACATACGCGGGGTCGGCGAGCGATTCGTCGTAGCAAAGGGCTATGTCAGTCTTGCTGACGCTTCCCACCGTGATGCGGTAAATGACAAGAGAATTGGTGCGGACGCGGCGGCGGAGCAGGGCGACGTTGTTTTTTAAGATCTCGGTGAAGCCGTCGCGCGCGCCGTATAAGACGCGGTCGTTGTCGGGCTCTTCGGCAGAGCGGGAGGGAAGTGAGCGCGTGTCGGTGATGACGGCTGTGTTCAAATTCTCAACAAGAAGCACCGATGCACCCGCCAAAATCATGCGTGAAAGGGTGTCGATATCGGTTTCAGCAACGGCATCAGCGTAAGGAACGATTTGGGAAAAAAGAAGTGGCACGGTGAGCGTATCGGAAAAGGCGGGAAGGCTTTGATAGCGATGCACAAGATCGCCGAGAAGCGCGTCGCTTGACAAAGTGGAGATAAAATACAGCATGGCTTTTTTGCCGCCGACGGTGAGTTCCCGTTTTTTGCAGTCAAAACACTTGCCAAAACCGATGGCGTTTTCAAGAAGCGTTTGGTTTTCTGTGTAACTGTTTGTCAGAAAAGGCATGAATTGCTCCTTTCTCTTGGATTTGCCTGTGATAGTATGTGTCGGGCAGGTGTTTTTTATCGGTTTTTTTCTAAAAAAGGCTTTACTTTTTTTGCGTTTCTTGTTATAATAAGAAAAACTTCGGAAGAGAGGTGTTTGTCAGGATGGCAAAGCCGGGTGAAAAAAGAACCAGGATCTTATTAGGGGTGGCAGTTGCGCTTGTAGTGATCATATTTGCGCTTGTCTTTTTTGAATTCCCCGATAATACGCACGCGAAGTTTACCTTTAGCGCGCCTGACGAAAACGGATGTGTAAAAGTCACAGGCTATACAGGCAACCCGACAACTTTGAATATTCCCTCGACAGACAAAGACGGCCATAAGGTGATTGCCATTGCGGAAGGTTCATTCGGCAGTACCTACAGCCGACTTGAAAAGGTGAAGATTCCGAATACCGTGACGGTCATTGAAAAAGATGCGTTCTTCGGTGCGCCTAATCTTGAGGAAGTGAAGCTTTCTTCAAAGCTTATTGAAATCGGCGATGGTGCCTTTGCGGAGTGCACCCAGCTTGAAGAGATTGAATTTCCCGAAACGCTTGAAAGAATCGGCGCAAGAGCTTTTTACCGTTGTATCAATCTCGAAACGCTGTATATTCCGGCAAGTGTGAGTGATTTTGGCGAAGAAGCGTTTGTTTCCTGCGAAAATTTGATGCTTGATGTTTCTGATAATGTGCTTGCGGCAGATGAAGCGGCAAAGTACAACCTCGAAACAGGTACGGTAGATACGACTGCAATTTATCTCATTGTGATCCTTTCGATCACGGTTGTGGGTACGGTTCTGATCGTTTTCGTATGGCATCACATCCGCCATAAGGCAGGGAAGAAAAACAAAGCAGAATGAATATTCCTCCTCAAAACCGACTCGTTTTGGGGAGGATAAATTTTTTCAAACTTTTTTGCAAAAAGAACTTGACAAAACCGATTTTGTGTGATACAATCAGCAAGTACGAAATCAGTATGGTATGCGCCCGTAGCTCAGTGGATAGAGTGCCCGGCTACGAACCGGTAGGTCGCAGGTTCGAATCCTGCCGGGCGCGCCAACAAAA
>JAFQNZ010000086.1 GCA_017395715.1 Clostridia bacterium
ATATGGTTGAGAGACAGGAATACATTGATGAAGAACTTGTGTTTACGATTATGGAAGAAATTATTAAAAGGCCGAGAGCAGCAGCGGCGCTTTTAATGGTATTTGCACGCAAAGGACGTTACGGAGAGAACACCGTGTCCATGTACATGAATCTTTGCCGTCAATACCCAAACGAAACGGCGATCATTGATGAAATTCTTTCTCAAAGAGATGCTTTTTCATCATTTGTAGCAGATATGTCGCTACAGAGATTTATGGAACAAAAGAGTGCGACTCTCGATGATCTAACTCACTTCTTTTATCACTTCTATTTGAAGGAAAGTGATAAGAACCTTTCATTTGAAAGCAAGGTTCAAGAGCTTCTTGAATCTTTGTCGCCGGTGTTGCAAATCGAAGCGTCTGATCATTTGTTAAGACTGTTTGCTAACGCATGTTCTCATTATCAAGATAAGCGGTTTGTGCGTGTCCTTGCATCGTACGTAGTCAATCAATCAGTGAACGATATTTATGATTATTACGCCAATAGCGATGTTGATATACGTTTGATGACAGATATTCTCTTGGTAATGGACTATCCCATTAGTAACGAGTTTTATGCAGCTATTTTGTGTGTGGATCTAAAGAATATAGTTCTGCAAGAACAAAATCAGCTTGCTGTAAAAGGAAACGGCAGTAGCTTGGTGTTGGAATTATGTGCACCATATATTGTATCAGAACTTCCGCCTTATAATGCGGAGAACAAGTTGTTTTTGGATAGACTATACCGTTATCTTTTGCGCGCCATGCTTTTGCTATTGCGCAAAAAAGGGAAGTTGGTACAGCATTATAGTTGTATTCTTGGAAATTTTCTAAGCAGAAGCGATTTTCAGGATGCTTTGATAACATTCATTACATCATTTGAAGAGAGGGATGATATTCGGATAGACCCAATCCTTTTGTCATTGCTTCTTTTAAAGATAAAAGGTGAATTGTCTTGTGACCGTATATATACCGTGTGTGAAGATTATTTGATGTTCGGATCACTTGAAAAACGGAAAGAACGCTTTCGCGGTTTGCTAAAATATGCATACAGTGAGGAGGAAAAAGAGCTTCTGAAAGAATACTTGATAGGATTGTATTTTTCGGATTTGAATTTCTTCAAAAAGCTTCTGACTGTCTCCCCGAAAAATCTTTTTAGGTGATCAAGTGATTTGGTTTTAAAAAATATTGACTTTTTCACAAGAATTATGTAAAATATGTATAGTATATATTGAGTGCCATTCAATAAAGATTGGCGAATATATATAATTTATCTTAAGGAGGCTTGATTTCCATGGCAAGAAAGATTTCTCTTTTGGTTGTTGTTTTGATTGCTGTTGTTTCGTTGAGCTTGATTCTCGTGGCTTGCGGCGGTAGTAATACCTCTACAACAACTGCCGGCACGACCACAAAGGCGCCCACCACAACGCCTAATCCCGCGGTAACCACAACTACCCCCACTACCGATCCTGCAACTCCCACAGGCAGCACGGCAACACCCGGTAACGACACTACACCCAATAGCAGTGTTGCTACCACACCGAAGGCTCCTGTAACTCTGACTCCTGTTACATACAGAGGCGAAAACGAAAAGTGGATCGAAGAGGTTCTTTTTGAAGAAGGTCAGTGGGTTGAGCCTCATGAAGAATACAGATTGACTGCGGGCAAGGGTAATGATGGTACCGAATACGAATATATGTGGTACTTCTCCTTTAAGGCAGAAGGCGGTCATTTCGGTACTACTGCAGATGATCATCCTACCCATCCCGCTACTCCCGGTATTCAGCTCGTTACCGAACCGGTAGCACTTTACATCAAAGATGCGAACGATGAAAATGCAGACTACGAAAAGTATAATATCACATATTGGGCGACAGCTTCGTGGTATCAGATCTATTGTGTAGCCGATGGGTTTGTTCCTGTTGACGGCACCGCTTATGATGTCTATCTTGTTTTCAGAACTCCTGCAGACACTGAACTCGAAGATGGAACTGTCATTTATAACGGTTCGAACTATCCCGATCAGTATCATTATATTTGGGATCTTGGCGAAGCGTGGATCTATAAGGCTCCTCAGAAGTCTGAATCGAAATATCTCTCCCAGGCACAGTTAGATCAGATCAAAGGTGATAGCTTCTGGTTGCTTGAAAACGAGCCTACCACCGTTACCGCAGACGGTAGCGTACAGGTTAAGTTCAAGTCCGACGGCAACCCTTTTAACAACGAATCCGATACTAAGGGTGTAGCATTTACTCTCTTTGGCGAACTTTACATCAACGGTGAAGAATATAAGATCGAAGATGGTTCTTATCTGCCCGAACAGTGGTATATCCTCAACTTCAAGGTTAAGGATTTCACTCCCGTTGCAGGCGAAACCTACGAGATTATTTTCACCATCACTTCTAACGATCCCACCGGTACATACTGCGCATATAGCAGCTACTATGTACTTGCTGCAGCAGTTACATTTGCCGGCTAAATTTTAATAAAACAAAGATACCGAGGCATTGAGTTGCCTCGGTATTTCTGTTTACAGTCATGTCTTAATGACTAGTGTTACAACCTTTAGCTACGATTGCGCGAACCACATTCAACCGCTCAACATAGAAATCTTTCATCAGTTCAATCTGCTTTTGATACGTGTTTGCCTCAATGACGTTTTGCGGATTCCATCCCACAGGAATATCTAAAATATCCCAACGCTCAAAATTGAATGTCTGCGAGCGCTCAATCATGGTAGCGTAGGTATCCATGTAATTCGGAACGGCATCCAATTCGTCTTTGTACGCAGTCAGCATATCATTGACCAGCTGACAAAACTCCTCGGTTTCAAACAGATATTTGAACCATCGCTTGGTTGAGATATAGGCGCCTGTGGGGTCGTTGACACCATTGTAGTTGGCGTTACCGAGCGACATATCGAAGTCCCAAACAGGACCCATATGCAGGATGTCATCACCGTCGATATACATATAGCAACTGCTGTGTAATTGCGCATCCATGTTTTTCATGATATCTTCAACGAGGTACCATGCGGCGAACGATTCAAGATCCATGGCGGATTTCATTTGGTTATAGTTGTGAGATTGGATGGCGGCATGCATTTGCATGATGATCGATTCGGCACGTTCGATATGCTCGAAGATGATGTTATCGGCGTTTGGCTTATGTATCACAATGTATGAGCTGTCTAAGCGGATGAAGTTGATGTTGGCAACAGGATCGTAATAGGTATGCTCGGTAACCTGAACCCATTGACCCTTTTGTTCAGAGGAAACTTCACCCACATGACCGTCCCATTCAAGGAGTAAACCGGCATCGGCAGGGTCTTCCACTTCGTCATAATCGGGATAGTCGAGGCGTTCTTTTTCAAATTCGATTTTTTCAATTAAAAGATAAGTACCCCAATAGCTACCGTTGAGCCAGAGATCAACGCTTCGTGTACTCATGGTGGGAAGACCGAGGAGTTCGGAGAGGTGTGCG
>JAFQNZ010000087.1 GCA_017395715.1 Clostridia bacterium
CAAAAAGAAGATTCTTGTCGGTAATCAATTCATGCACGGGAATCTGTTTCATTTTGGCAACCTTTTTGCGGTCAGCCTGCTTGGCGGAAATAAAGCTTCTCGGCCAGGTAGGCGTGTACTTGATAAAAGGACGGGCAAAATCAATATCACTCTTGTTGGCATAACCGATCGCATGAGGCGTACCCGAATCGGGAACACCGCCAACATAGTCAACATCTTTGATGTTTCCCTCTTTCATATCGTGCTCTGCCATGATGGCACCGTTGCGGTAACGCATCGCTTCCACATTGATGCCTTCGTAAATCGCATTGGAATATCCGTAATATGACCAAAGGAACGCACAGATTCTCATTTTGTCACCGGGAGGTGCAAGCTGCTCCACGCCATCGGGCGTGATCTCAACGATTTCACCCGGACCGAGTTCCTTCAAATCACGGTACCCAAGCTTCTGATAAGCAAACGACTCAAATGTCACGCAGTATCCGTCTTCACCCTGACCGAGGATCACAGGTGTTCTGCCAAGACGGTCACGGGCCGCAATAATGGTACCGTCGTCCTTCAGAATCAGAATGGATGCCGATCCTTCAATCACTTCACCTGCAAATCGAATGCCCTCGGCAAAGGTTTCCTTTTGGTTGATCAGAGCGGCAAGCAATTCAGTTGAGTTGATCACCCCGCCTGTCATGGCGTTGAAATGACCGCTCTTTGACAAATACGTTGTCACAAGCTCTTCCGAATTGTTGATCACACCTACCATGCAAATGGCAAATACACCGAGTGCGGAACGAATCAAGAGCGGCTGCGGATCTGAGTCGCTGATACATCCTATGGCAGATGTTCCCTTCATTTCGTCAAAAATATGCTCAAATTTGGTGCGGAAGGGCGAATTTTCAATATTGTGAATCACTCTTTGAACCCCGAGCTTTTTGTCGTATGCGGCAAGACCGCCTCGTCTGGTTCCCAAATGAGAGTGATAGTCGGTTCCGAAAAACACATCCGCAAGACAGTCCTCTTTTGAGGCTATGCCAAAAAAACCACCCATTGTTTCTCCTTGTCTTTTATCAATTGATCAAAAAAGCGTTGACGCGAAGGGCGCTTTCGCACCCTTCGCATAGTGGTTGATTTATGCAAAGAACAGCTTGGAAAGCGTCATGGGATCAATATATTCGCCGTTCTTGTAAACGCGCATATTGCCAGATGCGATCTCGTCGATCAGCATAACCTTTCCGTCAGCATCGTAGCCGAATTCGAACTTGATATCGTAAAGAACAAGACCCTTTTCAAGAAGATCGTCAGCAACGATCTTGGTGATCTTCTGTGTCATAACCTTGATATCGTCATACTGTTCAGCAGTCATAACGCCGAGGTCAACAAGACCGTCTTTGGTTACGAGCGGGTCGCCCTTGGCATCGTTCTTAAAGGTGGTTTCCACGTATGCGGGAAGATCAGCGCCCTCTTCAATATAATCGCTGTAACGGCGGTAGAAAGAACCAACAGCCTTGTGGCGGCAGATAACTTCAAGACCCTTACCGAATGCCTTGGCAGGAAGTACTTCCATG
>JAFQNZ010000088.1 GCA_017395715.1 Clostridia bacterium
AGAGCCTTACGAAGCTTGGTGTCTTCATCGGTATTGATGCCCTGATAGTTAACAACAACACCTGCAGCAGCAACCTTCAGCTTTTCGGTAAGTTCAGCAACGATTTGTTTCTTTTGTTCCAGAATCTTTGCGCTCGGCATGGTTTCACCTCCTATAAATCTCGTGAAAACAAAAAAGCTTTCCTTTTCTGTTCTCACCAAAGAACGGAAAGGAAAGTCAAAAAAGCATTATGCCAAACGGTCACGCTTGCAACCGTAATCTTTGAAATTCTTTACCTCGGCAGGGAAGCTTTTACTTTTACGGTAACCTGCTGTCTTTGGCTCACCCGTGTATCATAGCATACTTTTATCCCTTTGTCAAGAGGTTTTTTATAATTTTTTTGTTATTTTGAGAACAATATTGGTTCGTAACGGGCGCACCCGACCTGCTTGCAGGTCGAGTCGCCCGCTATGTACGAATACGTAAGATTGGATTCCCCTACAACCATTGATTCTTCATAAAATACTCTCTTACAGCTTCTCTTTCTTCACGGTCAGCGCGACAAGCTCGACAGCGAGGAACAGCACCCAAAGCAGCACGAGATACAGAATCGACATCAGGTGGAAGTTCTCTTGCATGAAAAAGAGAGAGACAAACGCCAAAAAACCCACAAGCACTGTGCCAATACCCACACGGGAGAACGGTTGCTTCAAAAGCGCCGACTGCAAAACAAACGCCGTCAGCGACAGCAGAAAGAGCGCCGATGTAACAAAGTCAAGCGTTACGCTTCTCTCTGTGGGAAGTAAGAATGTAAACGCCGCGATCAAGCCGCCGCCCACAAGACCCGCAAGGGCTGTGCGGAGCATGGTATTTCCAAAACGCCCAGCGTCGTGACGATACCCCATCGCACGCAGCGAGGGAGGCGAGAGTGCGAGCGATAACACAACGAGCGGATCAAACACAAGCCCGATCAAGGCAAGGTGCCCGGGAAAGACAAGCGGATTTGGCAAAAAGAGCGAAAGAAGCGCAGGAATCAACTTCACAGCGGTTGAAAACGCAAGGTAGGCAAACACCGCGCGGATGTTACAAAAGAATCCGCCCGCGTGACGAATCGCCTCACAGAGCGAATAAAAACCGCCCTGCCCCGTTACCGTGCCGTCTTGTTTTGTCAGCGTTTGAGGATGCGAGACCAACAAATCGGCAGAATAACGAAATGCGTCACAGCCATATTCTTCGAGGCGCTTTGCGCGCTCACGCTCGCGTTTGGTTCCCTTGCCCACCAAAGCCTTCTCATCGGCAAATTGCCATGCGCCAAGCTTCACGGGAAGAGACGCTTCTTTCATATGCAAAAGCTCGTCAAAGCCCGTCCCTGCATACGCGGCAACTTCTTGGTTTTTCTTCGAATAGCGAAGAAGCGCCAGCTTTTCAGAAAGCGTCGCCGAAAGAATCGCACAGCTTTCCCCTTTTTCAAGAGGTGTCGGCTTTTTCTCACAAAATCCGAGGCTTTTGGCAATTCGTCTGTCCTTTTCGCTTGCGCAGAAAAGGACCACGCCAAGCCCTTTTTGGCGCGCCTCTTTCAAGGCGTCAACACTCGGCTGATGGAAAAGCGTTTCCAGTGTCACAAAGCCTTCAATCGCAAGGCGTTCAGCCAAAACTGTTTCAATAAAATCATCGGTCAAGATCCCGTTATCGGGAACACTTTCGAGAAGACTCACACACACCGCGTAGCACGCGCGCACACCGTTTTCACAATCGTCAAGAAGATTCTGCTCGGTGGCAAAGATCCTCTCGCGTCTTTGCGTGTCGATCTCAATCAGCTTGCCGTCGCGGTAAGCAAAACGGCAATGCGGTACAAGTAAATCAGACGTGGCAAGAAGCGTCACCACAAAGCGATTCTCACGCAGGATCACACCGTAGGAGATGCCTTTTTCGGTTTTGCCCACAGACATGAGCGAATACGCCGAAGTCATGGCGGCAACCTCTCGTTTTTTAGCAACGCTTTCGCGAACAGATGCTCTGAGGAGCGCTTCCTCTTCGCTTTCCTTGCCGTTCTTTGGCGGCGTGGGATTCTCGTATACCTCGCCGATGGCAAGCGCCGCATCGCGCAGAATATGCTGTGCATAGGGTGCTAAATGTTTCGAAAACGCTTCTCCTCTGCCAAACGGTTCACACAAGTAAGCGATCTTTGCCGAAAACGGCGGCACAAACCATTCGGGTGTTACAAACAAGCGATCCACCGATGCAAGCGAGTCGATTTTCTCACCGCGTTTTAAGAGGATGCCTTCTCGCAGTTTTTTCTTTCCGCTTTGGATCCCGTACAGCGCGTGACCTGCCGCTATGTAAGCAAATACGCCGTAAAAATCCGCCATTGCCGAAGCGGCAAAAGCTGAAATCAGCATCCAGTTTGCAAAAAAATCACCTTTTGTCAGCGAGAAAAAGCCAAGAATTGCCGAAAGAAACAAAAGCCCGAAGAGGGATGCCGTCATAACAGACGAAAGCTTTTTTAGCTGTTTGAAAAGCGGTATTTCTTCAAATCCCTCGGTCTTTGCCACTTCGAGCGCCGTGCGAAAATGCGTTTCGTCACCCACATGGCAAACCACGCAGATGCCCACGCCTTCCTCCACCACAGTTCCCGCCCACACCATGTTGGCAGCATCATAAATATCACCGCAAGAAGAGATGGCGGCGTTTTTTTCACAAAGCGTTTGCGAGGTAATACCGCTTTCACGCACCAAAAGCTGCGCCGAGCGGATCAAGCGGCAATCGGCAGGCACAAAGTCTCCTTTTTGAAGATACACAAGATCACCCGTTACCAGCGCTTCGTGCGGAATGATCGTGTACGCACCGCCGCGCAGAACACGGCAAGAGGATTCCGACGCTTCTTCAGCCGTTTCGATTAAAAATCTTGCTCGGCTGTAGGCGGCAAACAAAAACAGCACGCAAAACAAAGCAGAAAACAAAAGTGTGTAACCC
>JAFQNZ010000089.1 GCA_017395715.1 Clostridia bacterium
CCGCCATTCGGACGAAAAGATCGAAAACGAAAAGCGCCGTCTGATCGAAGAATCGGGGCTTACGATCTACCGCTACCACGATCACCCGCACGCCACCTCGCCCGACCAGATCGCGGCAGGGCAGTTAAGGGCGTTTGGTCTCAAAGGCGAGATCGAGTACACCGATGTTTTCGACCTTGTGCGTGTGCATCTTGATACACCGATGACGCCAGTGGAGTTGGCTAAACAAATTGAAAAGAACTGCGGCATCCGCCACTTGCGTATTTGCGGTGCGGCGAACACCCCTTGCAGCGTGGTTTCGGGTATGTTCGGCACGCCGGGCGGTGTGTTTGACGAGCTGAAGAGCGACAAATGCGAGATCCTTCTCACGGGGGAAGCTTGCGAGTGGTCTTTGGGTGAATACGCCCGTGACTGCGCTCAGCTTGGTCACAAAAAAGCGCTGATCATTATGGGTCACATCGGCTCGGAGCGCGACGGCATGGTGTATGTTGCCGATCTTCTCAAAGAGATGCTCCCCGCGCTCGACGTGCGCTACATCGAATGCGGTGAAGTTTATAGTTATACCGACTGATACTGATTGGAGGAATTGAAACCGTGAAAAGCATCAAACTGATTGTGATGCTGTGTTTGGTATTCGCGCTTGCCATTACCGCCGTTGCTTGCGGAAGCGAGCCTGTCGGAACCGAAACGGCACCCCAAACGAGTGCAACCACAACGCCCGACACGCTTGCCGAAACGTCGGCGGAAACAACCGCTCCCGCAACCACCACAGCGCCTGTGACCACCGCGCCGATTACCACCGAGAAACAAACTTTTTCTTCCTTGAAAATCGGGGAAACGCCTCTTTCGGAATACAGAATCGTTTATGCCAAGTCTGAATTTGCAAGCTATACCAAAATCCCGACGATGAAGCCGTATTTTCCTGTTTATGATTTTAACCGTGAAACGGCAGAGCGTCTTTCGGATCTGATCTTCGAAGTAACCGGTATCCGACTTTCGGCTGTAGAAGATCAAGGTAGCAAGGAGGTTGCTAGTGAGATTCTGATCGGCAATACCAACCGCACTAAGGCTGTGACGGCTTTGAACCTCGGCAAGCTTTCTTCCGATGATTATGTGATCGACGTGGAAGGCACAAAGCTTGTGATCTGCGGCGGCGAATACGGCACCACCTGGCACGCACTTGATTATCTGGAAACCTTCCTAGCAGGGCTTTTGGCGGAAAAGAAGACCGATTATGCTTTTGCTTCGGATTTTTCTTATAAGGGAAACTACCATCTTGTTCGCGTTGGCTGCATTGGTGACAGTATTACACAAGGCAACAACATTTCGCCCACCATTTTGACCTATCCTGCGCATCTTGCGAGATACCTTTGGAAGGATGCGCTGGTGACCAATCTCGGCAGCAGCGGTTCCACCATGCGTGACGATCTCGCTGCTTACACCGGAAGAGATGTATATCAAACCGCGCTGAAGATTGCAGCAGAGACCGATCTGTTTTTCATTATGCTGGGCACAAACGACTCTTTTTATGACAGCTCGTGGTCTTCCGCCGACTCAGAGAAGTTTAACGAAGACTGCCTTGACATTGTGAAATCGCTTTGGGAGAAGAATGATAATCTTCAATTTGTGCTTGCAAACTGTCCGATGTATTTTGGCACCGGTGGTTGGGCAAGTGCAACCGTGAGATTGCTGCAAAAGGCTCTTGTTCCTACGCTAAACGATGCGGGCTATCCCACTACGTTTTTTGATATGCACGCCGCAACCCTCCAAATGAGAGAGTATTTTACCGACCAGCTTCACCCGAATAAAGAAGGTTATATGATGATGGGCGAAATCGTTGCAAACGCTATTTTGCCGATGATTCAGTCTATGCAGAAGTGATTTTGCAGTGATTGGCCACGTGCAGTTTATGGCTGTGCCAACTGAAAAAATAAAGTTAAAACCGCCCCTCTTTAGAGGCGGTTTTATTTTTTTGGAAAAAACAAAAAAACACTTGAATTTATTCAGAAAAGATGGTATAATAGCATATCATGATTTGGAGGTTTACAACATGAAAAAAATACTCTGTATGGTACTGATTCTTGCTGCGCTTGTTCTGGTGAGCTGCGGCGGAAATACCGATGCCACAACGGTAACAACCGAAAGCACAGCACCCACAACGACTGCTGCGACAACAACTCCCGCAGCAGAGACCACGGCTGTGACGACAACGCCTGCGACCACAACGGTTGTGACGACAACGGAAACACCTGTCACCACGCCAAGCGAGCTGGATGAGATCCTTGCCAACAAGACCAAGCTGACCTTTGGTGATGACGGAGAATTCCGCGTGCTCTGCCTTGCCGATCTTCACTTGCAAAGAAGACAAACAGCCGGCGTTCTTGCTAACGTTAAGAAGATTGTTGAAAGGGAAAAACCTGACCTTATCATCTTGCTTGGTGATGTTGTGACCGATGCCAACATCCTCAATTTTGCCGAGTTCAAAACCACGCTCGGCGGTGTTGTGGACTATTTTGAAGAAAACAACATCTATTGGATGCACGTATTTGGTAACCATGACTCCGAACTGAAAGGTTCGCCCAAAGAGAGACTTACGCTCGAAGCACAACAAGAGCTCTACGAATCCTATCCGCACTGCCTTTCGAAAGCAGGGGATAAGTCCATCAGCGGCGTAGGTAATTACGTCGTTCCGCTTTATGGCAAGGATGATGAACTCAAGTTTGCTTTTTGGTGCATGGATTCGGGCAGCTATATTTCTGCCAAAGATAAGGCAGCGCTGTTTGGAGATGGAAAAGCCGCTTATTCCGGTCTTAACCAAACGACGGTGGACTACGCTTTTGTTCAGTACGATCAGATCGAATGGTATCTCAAGGTATCCCGTATGCTTGAAAAAGAAAACGACGGTCTTGTACCCGGTTTGATGGCAATGCACATTCCGCTTCAGGAGATCTTTACCGCTTGGGAAAACCGCTCGAAGCTTGAATGGACAGGTCAGAAGAACGAATACGTTTCGTCAGGTTGCCATAACTCCGGCTTCTATGAAGCTATGCGCTATCGCGGCGATATCAAATCCTGCGTCTTCGGCCATGACCACAAAAATGACTACATGGTCAACTACGGCGGTATCAAGCTTGCCTTCTGCTCCAACCTCAGCAGAACGACGTATTACCAAGAGGATATGATGGGCGCGCGTGTGTACGTGATCAAGGAAAGCGATCCTGAGAATTTCGAAACCTACATCAGCTATCTGAACAAGCAGATAGAAAAACCGACAGAGGCGCTTTCGGGCATGCTTACCGATTTTGAAAGCATGAAAGCGGATGATTTTGTGCTCGGACATCTCGACGGCAGCTTGAAGAATATCGAAACCGTTTCCGCTACCGTTGCTGCCAACAAGGGTGTTAACGGATCAAGCGCACTTGCCGCTTGCCGTACCCAGTGGTATGAAAACCCTGTGCAGGACAACAACATGGAAGTGAAGTGGCAGCTTCCCAAGGCCGGTCTTCTTGGTAACAACAAATATCTTGTTGTCTGGATGGATCTTAACACCAACAACCTTGATTTCAGAAAAGCTTGCTTTGGTCTTTTGACCGACGGCAAAACCGAAAGTCCTTACAGAGCCGACGACAAGGAAGCGGGCTGTAAGTTCTTCTACAAGGCTGACGGCAGTGATACCTGGGAGGAAAAGGCAATGGGCCAGGACGGCTGCTTTGGCGCAGGCGACAACTGCTCGGTTGCGGGCTACAAGGGCTATTTTGCCTTCCCGATTGACGATATGTACTGCGGTTCAAGCAAATTGAATGCAAACTCCGCCATTTCGGGCATTTACTTCTATATGAGTGCGCTCTCTTCCGAGATGGCAGGCAAGCCTGTTTATGTTGACAACATTCAGCTTGTTGCCGATTATCAAACAGTAAAATAATCTTTACATAAAAGAGCGGGATGGCAAAAAGCCATCCCGCTCTTTTATGTCGCGAAAACCCCACGATAATCACGTGGTTTTTTAGGTTGCGCTCAAAAGCGAAACCCCTGTAAAACGGGGTTTATTTTGACAATTTTTGGGTTAAAATTGCGAAGAAGGAATGATAATGCGGTTTTTTTGTCATTACGTATTGCAATATTATTGAAAATATGGTACAATACATTAGAATGGCGTGGTAGGCTACTTTATAAGATGTACATATTTTTGAAGATCGTGTCATATCTAAAGATGAAAACTTCGTGATCAAGCGTCGGAAAGTGGTTGTAAGTGAGAGACAAAATGAAAAACAAGAAGGATATTTTGCTTTTATTACAGTTTTTTTATCCTGAATATATTTCATCGGCTACGCTGCCGTTTGATACCGCTTCCAAACTCGTAAAAGAGGGTTTTACGGTTGATGTTCTGTGCGGCTACCCGCATGAATATACCAATGATGACAGGGTACCCCGTAAAGAAACCGTAAATGGGATCCATATCAAACGAGTTAAATATTGGCACCTGGACAAAAAGAAGGCACTGGGTCGGATCGTTAATTTTCTTTCTTTGACGGTTTCCATGGCGTTTCGCTTGTTTTCCATGAGAAAATACAAGACGATTGTTGTCTATTCAAATCCGCCTGTTTTGCCGCTTGTGGCGGCGATGGCGAGCAAGCTTTTTAAGTGTAAGTTGGTGTTCGTGGCATACGATCTTTATCCCGAAGTTGCCTTGCGCACCAATTCACTGTCCGAAGGCGGTATGATTACCAAGCTGATGAAATTTGTCAACAAGTCTGTTTATCAACGGGCGAATGCCGTTGTGGCCCTTTCATCCGAGATGAAAGACTTTATCGTTCAAAACAGAAAGATCGATGCCGATAAAGTGCATGTGATCTCCAATTGGTACGAGGACGCTTATCAGCCGGAGCAGAAGAAAGCGGACAATCGCTTTGCTTCTTTGGTGAATGACCGTTTGGTTGTGGGATATTTCGGCAATATGGGCGTGGCTCAGGATATGGAGCCTGTCAAAGAAGCCATCAAACATTACAAGGACGATCCCGAGGTGTGTTTTCTCTTATCCGGGCACGGTTCCAAGCATGCGGATATTGAGAAAATGATTGCCGATGAAAACATAGAGAGTGCGTATTTGTACGGCTTTTTGCAGGGGCAGGACTATCTTGATGCGCTAAGTATCAGTGATTGCGCCATTGTCAGTCTGGAAAAAGGCTTGACGGGCTTGTCTGTTCCCAGCAAAACCTATGGGTATATGATGCAAGGGATTCCTGTTGTGGCAATCATGGATGAGTCGGATATCGTCAATGACGTGAAACAAGGCGCAGGGTATCATATTCCCGAAAATTCAAGTGATAAACTGATCGAATTGATCGGTAAGCTTAAAAAGAATCCGACCGATTGCAAAGAAAAGGGAATCAAATGCAGGGAGATCTACTGCGAAAAGTACACGCCGCAGATCTGCTTGGAACGGTATGTTACGTTATTGAACAAACTGAAGTAATGCAGAGCCGCTGCCATATTGTTAGTTTTTGAAAGAGAGTTTTGCTGTGAGTTATACAGACAAAAAAATATTGATCATCAGTCACAATCCGTTGAGTCAAGTCAATAATAACGGCAAAACTTTAGCATCGATTTTTGACGGCGTACCGCAGGAACATATCTATCAGATCTATCTGAATCACGATAGTCCCGACTATAGCGAGACCTGTCATTATTTGCAGCTGAACGAGAAGCAGATCATAGGTTCGGTTCTGAAGCTGAAAAATCTCTGCTGTCAAGAAGTTTGCGCAACACCCGGCAGGGTTTCATCTGCGGTAATCAGAAAAAGTCACTTTGCCATCCATACGAAACGGCTTTTGCGCGAATGTGTTTGGAAATTCGCCATTTGGAAACCGAAGCTGAAACGGTGGCTGAGTGATAAGTCGTTTGATGTTGTGTTTTTTATGGCGGGAGACGGTATGTTTGCCTATGATGTTTACCGTTTTGTTATGAAAAATATCTCCGCGAAGGGCTGTCTGTTTTTTACCGATGATTACATCATCGGCAAGATCTCGCGGTCTTTGGCGGCTTCTGTCAG
>JAFQNZ010000090.1 GCA_017395715.1 Clostridia bacterium
CAGGCTTTTCGAGCGTCATCAGCACTTGTCTGCCGTACACGATCACGTTTTTGGCAAAGCGGATATCGCGAATCTGCGGCAGGATGAGTTCGGGGGAGAGTGTGATATCTTCCATGATCTCATCAAAAATTGACGCGGTGTAAGAGGACATGATATTCAGCCGCCAGTCGCCGTGCAGAACAAGTCCCGCTTCCATGGCGAGCGCAATATGCCCCACGTTGCCCACAAGCGCGTGAGATGCGCCGTTTTTCATAGCGGTTTTGAGTTTAGAAAGTACACCTTCCCTCTCGCTGTCAAAGATCACGGGCGGAAGCACAACGCCGTTTGCCGCGCCTTTGGTGAAAACATCCAGCGGGAGATAGGCGATCTCAACTCCTCGCGCTTTGTAGTCGGCAGGGAGGCAGGCAGGATTGTAAAAACGCGCCGAGGATACCGCTTTTCCCTTTTTGCCGATCGGCGCTTTGTCGAGCATCACTTTGTTCGTTCTTTCGGGAATCACGATCGGCTCGCGATCGTTTTGGTATGCCCCGTCCTGCTTTTCGGCACGTCGCGTTGCGGCAAGGTCGCGCTCGGTGCGAATGCCAAGCATAGAAGGGGTGATTTGTTTTTCAAAATAACCGTCAGTAAAGCCCGAACGGGAGAAAATTTCGGCAAGAGATGCCATTTCGTCCTTGGTGGCGTTGCGCCCTTCGTCAAGGAGTCTGCGGAAGATACGCACCACTCTGCCCACGTAATCGGGGCTCTTCATGCGCCCTTCGATTTTAAGCGAAGCAACGCCCATCTCCACAAGCTCGGTGATATGCTCGGCAAGAGAAAGATCCTTGAGGCTCAAAGGATACTTGCCGTTATACATCATGCGGCAGGGCTGCGCGCATTCGCCGCGGTTGCCGCTTCTGCCGCCGAGAAAGGACGAAAACAGACATTGTCCCGACTGCGACACGCAGAGCGCGCCGTGTACAAAGGCTTCGATTTCAACAGGCGATTTCTCGCAAATCGTGCGAAGATTGTGTTTGTCAAGCTCTCTTGCCACCACCACGCGCGAAAAACCGAGGTCTTTGAGAAAACCTACCGCATCGACGTTATGCGCCGAGCATTGGGTGGAAGCGTGCAGGGGAAAATCGGGCAAGTTTTTGTGGATCTCTCTTGCAAGTCCAAGATCGGCAACGATCAAAGCGTCCACGCCCGCCTCGTACAAAAACTGTACTTGATTCAAAGCATCCTTCATCTGGCGGTCGGTGATGGCAGTATTCATGGTCACAAAAGCGTGAACGCCCTTTTCGTGGCAGTATGCAACAGCCCGTGCCACATCCTCGCGAGAGAAATTCTTTGCCATCATACGCGCGTTGAAAAGAGAGGTGCCGAAGTAAACCGCATCCGCGCCGTTTTCCACCGCCGCCACAAGCGCTTCATACGAGCCTGCCGGGGCAAGAAGTTCGATCTTTTTCATGGCAAATCCTTTCTTTACGACTGCATTTCGTCAAGGGTAAGCGAGAAGGCGGGCAGAAAATGCTTTACAAAATAGTCAGCTTCTAAAAGCTTCATATCCGAAAGCGACTTGAGAGTTGCGCTCTTGGCGGCAGAAAATTCGGGGTTTCCGCTCTTTTCTTCTTCAATGCACTTGATGAGCGCCGCCAGCTTATCCGCCGCTTTCACAAGGCGATGTAAGGGGTCATCATCCGAATCGAGCAGCGCGCTGTAATCGGGGCGAAGCTCTTCGGGCAGGTGAGAAAGAAGCGTTTCTGCCGCGTTTTTTTCAATCATTTTGTAATTGTCGCGCATTTCGCTTGAAAAATACTTGATCGGCGTGGGAAGATCCCCCGTATAGACCTCGCAGGTATCGTGAAAGAGCGCCAAAGTGACTGCGCGCTCGGTATCGTAACTTTTACCGAAATACTTGTTACCGATGGTGCAAAGCGCGTGCGTCAAAATCGCCGTTTCCGAAGCGTGCTCGGCAAGCGATTCGTCGCGCGAGTTACGCATTAAACCCCAGCGCTTGATATATTTTTGTCTGAAAATCAAAGCATAAAAGCTGTTATTCATCATGTTACTCCCAAACTGATATAGACATATACTTCATTTTATCACCGAAACCTATCAAAGTCAAGAAAAAAAGATTGACTTTTGGGGCAGATTCGTGTAAAATTGAGACAGTGAAAGATATGAGGAGTGCGTTATGAACGTTGAACTGATTGCCTATACACCCGAGCCTGAAAAAGTAGTGGCGGCAGCTGCCAAGCTTTGCTACGCCAAAAGCGATATCCAAGGTCTGTTTGATGCCTTGACACCCGAAAAAACAACCGCCTTCATTGAGCATCTTGCCTCGCTTGGCCACGAAAGCCCGATCGAGCACGTCAGCTTTACTTTCGGTATTGAAGGCGTTTCTCGCGCGCGTCTCGCACAGATCACGCGCCACCGTCTTGCCTCCTATTCGGTGCAGAGCCAAAGATATGTGGAAAAAGCAGGCTTTTCCTATATTATGCCGCCCGAGATCGCAGGCATTCCCGAAGCGGAAGCGCTTTTCCTTGAAGAAATGAAACATGATGCTGAAGTGTACGGCAAACTCCGCGACATTCTGCTGAAAAAGCACACCGCCGACAACATCGCCGCAGGCATGAATGAAAAAGACGCCGCCTTTGCCGCAGGCAAAAAAGCCAATGAAGATGCAAGATTTGTGCTGCCAAACGCCTGCGACACCCGCATCATTGTCACCATGAACGCAAGATCGCTGTATAACTTCTTCGGTCAGCGCTGTTGCCAAAGAGCACAGTGGGAAATTCGTGAGCTTGCCACCGAAATGCTCCGCCTTGTCAAGGAAGTTGCCCCCACGCTGTTTGCCAATGCCGGTCCGGGATGCGTGAAGGGCAAATGTCCCGAGGGCTCTTACTCTTGCGGAAAAGCCGCCGAAGTCCGCGCATTTTTCAAGAATCTCGGTTAAATTTTTAATCTTCAAAAACGGAGTTCCGCACGGAACTCCGTTTTTCATTTCGCATTTCGCATTTATTTTCCTCTCTGCCCGATTCCGACAGATTGTGATATTTTCTTTTGTTACAATATAGGACAACCAGACAAAAGAAAGGAACATTTATCATGGAGGACAAACAAACCATACTCACAAAAGCCAAAACGGCAAGCGCCAAAATATCCTATTACTCGCGTATTCTCGTCGGGCGCGAGATCGACGGCGAGGCGGAACGCTTCCTTTGCAAAAAACTGCGCCGCCGTCTCTTTTTTGTTCTGCTTTATTTCGCGCTTTCCCTGTTATTCGGCTTAACACAGCTCCTTTTTGCCGCCACACCCTTGGGTCTTGCACTCTTCTCTGCCACCACAGGCGTGGGAGCGATCGCTTCGCTCTTTGGGCTTTTGCTTGCGGCGGCATTTTCACCCCACCCCATCATCGCACTGCTCATCCCGCTGCTTGGCTGTGTGCTTCGTCTTCTCGTCAGCCACACCCTGCCGCAAAAAGGCTATTTCCATGAAAGCATCTCCTTGCGTGTGGCAATTTCCGCCGTACTCGGCTTTCTCTTCGCCTTTGCTTCTTCCGCCATGGCAAAGTTTTCCATGGAAAGCGTGTATGCGCTTGTTTTCATGACGATCATGACACCGCTCATCACCCGTGTGTTTGCCTTTGCCACAGATAACAGCAAAGATTCGATCTTCCATGAGCCTGCGCGTCTTGCCATTCTCTTCTTCCTTGTGTATGCGCTGAACATACACGGTGCATTCGGTTTTTCGCTCGGCATCATTGCCGCCTTTTTCATCACCCTTTCGGTCGCCATCACCAACGGCGCGCTCCGCGCCACGCTTGTGGGGGTCATCACAGGTCTTGCCTGCGGTCTGCCATATGCACCGATCTTTGCGGTAGCAGGGCTTTGCACAGGTCTTTGCGCCAATCTCAGCATCACCTATTCCGCCCTTGCCTCCCTTGCCCTTGCGGCGGTGATGAATCTCTATCTCAACAGCGCAAGCAATATGCTTGCCTTTACGGGAGACCTCTTTTTTGCCATCTTGCTCTTTCTGCCGCTTGCCCACGCGGGGCTGATTCCGCAGATCGCCTTTTTTGCCGACGAGCCTGCTGAACTTCCCGAAATGAAATACGTGGACGACGTGAAAAAGAAGTACCGCAAGAACCGCCTGCGCGCCCTTTCGCAAGCGTTTGAGGATCTTTCCGACATCTTCCTTGAGCTTTCCGAAAAAAGCCGCAAACCGGGAAACTATGAAATCCACGAAGCGGGAGACGAGGTCTTTTCGCACTACTGCAAAAAATGCACCCTCAACCACATCTGTTGGCAACGCGAGTACAACGAAACGAGCGAAGCGCTCGATAAGGTGTATGAAAAGGTGCAAAAAGGCGAGCCGGCACTGACAGAAGACCTGCCCGAAGCGTTCGGCACGCGCTGTCGGCAGATGGAAAAAATTTTAAGAGACATCAACAACGCCGCCGCAGACCTTGTAGAAAAGGCAGTGCGGCGCGACAAAACCGAACTGTTTGCCTTGGATTATGAAGCCATGGCAGAGCTTCTCGCCGAAACGGCAGGCGACAATGAAGATGAATTTGAAGCGGACAAGCCGCTTTGCCGCAAAGCCTCGGCGGCGCTCAAGGAGCTTGGCATTTCCGCCATCGGCTATTCGGCTTGGGGCGCACGCCGCAAAACCATCTTAGCCTCAGGCGTGGAGATCGCTTCGCTTTCAGCAAGCGCGCACGAGATCAAAACAGCGCTCGAAAAAGCCACAGGACTGCTTCTCACCGAGCCGCATTTTGATTTCAACGGCGATTTTGTTACCATGCGCGTGGATTCCTTGCCCGCCATTTCCGCCGAAGTGGCAAGCGCCTTTTGCGCCAAGGAGCAGGAAGGCGTCAGCGGCGATTCCCTCTCAGTCTTCGACGGACCCTGCAACAACCGTTTTCTTCTTTCGTGCGACGGCATGGGAAGCGGCAAGACTGCCGCCGTCACCGCCCGCATTTCCACCGTATTCCTTGAAAAGATGCTGTCGGCAGGCAACAAAAAAGGGGTGGTACTCAAAATGCTTTCGAATTTCCTGCGCTCCAAGAGCGAGGAATGCCATTCCACCGCCGACCTTGTGGAGCTTGATTTTCTCTCCTCGCGCGCGCTTTTCACCAAATGCGGCGCCGCACCCTCGTTTGTTCTGCACAACGGCAACCTCTTCCGTGTGGACTGCCGTTCCGTGCCGATCGGCATCACGCGCGAGATCGACACCGAGGAGATCGAAACACCCATCCACGCAGGCGATCTGATCATCATGATGAGCGACGGCATCATCCCCACCGAAGAGGACATTTTCCGCTTAACCGAAACCTTAACCGACAGTGCTTCGCTTTCTCCAAAGGAAATTGCGGATAAAATCCTCTCTCTTGCCACACAAAAGGACAGCGCCGAAAAACAAAATCCCGACGATTGCAGCGTGCTGGTTGCGCGTATTACTGCAGCTTAATTCTGCATTCTACAAACAATGAATTACCTTTAATTAAGCCTTGATGATGTAGTACTTTGTTAATTCTAAAACTTGACCAACACCCCCTCCGCGTGTCATCTTGAGCGAAGTCCCGCCCGAGATCCCAAGCCCTATGCTTACGCTTCGGGTTCGACTCCGCTTCGCTCCGCTCAGGATGACAGCGGGCGGGACGCAGTCGAAATCCGTAGGACAAACGGCTTGCCGTTTGGATCTCGCGGAAATCATTTATATAAAATTTTAGTGTTAACAAGGGGCGCACACACAGGTGCGCCCCTACACAATCAAATACCGTTTCAGTAAAAATCCCACACGCAAAAAGCCACCCCGCAGGGTGGCTTTTTGTGATTAAAAATTGCTTCCGTTCCAACCCCAATGGGTGAATTCGGTGTATTTGGTGTAGATGCGGTCAGCGGGAACCGAGAGTTTTTCAGAGAGCAGATTGGTCATCACGGCGGTCATTTTGTCATACACCGCATCAGACACCGAGCCGAGAAGCTCAACTGAACAAAGCGCGCAAGGGGCGTCACTGCCCTGGAAATACATACTCTTATTCCCTTCCAGCACCACCATCAGCCAGCGCTCAGTCTTGCCGGGGATGGTCTCGATGGCTTTGCCGAGGGCTTCTTTGATCTCGGTTCTTTTATCGGGAGTCAGTGTGATATTGGTTTGTACATGAATGTTTGGCATAGGTAACCTCCTTAACGAAAAATCATTATGTTATTTTTTAATATCGGCTTGACACCGATTTTATTTGTGATATAATGGATAAAAATAAAACTTAGGAGAAATGTATGAAAAAGATTATTGTAACGCTTGCTGTTCTGCTTCTTCTCGTGGCATCTCTTGCCGTGATGACAGCTTGCGGCGGCACAACAGAAACCACAGCGGCTACCACAACCACCGAAGCGCCCGTTACCACCGAGGCTCCCCTTCCCGAAGGTTACACCCTTTATGATAACGGCGACATCTCTTTTGCTTATCCCGAAGGCTTTGTGAAGCAGGATGGCAGCACCGTCATTCTTGCCGACATGACAACCGGCAACAACATTACCGTTGTGTATGAAGCGAAGACCGATATGTATGAAACCCTCGATAACAACGGCTACAAGACAATGTTCAAGCCTATTTTTGAAGCCATGGATATGACGGTTACAAACTATGCCGTCGAACAGATCGCAAAGAACGCAACCGGCATTTCGCTCACCAAGATCACACACACCGCATCCACGCAGGGCAAAACGATGGAGCAGACCATGCTCATCACCACGGTAGGCAACAAAACCTATACGGTAACCGTTACCGAAGTTGTCCACAATGACGCATTTGTCAACAACGTGCTGAACAGCCTCGGCTTATCGAAATAAAAAATGCTTTCTCCCGACCGCAAAACGGTCGGGAGTTTTTTTGTCAGCACTCACTTTGCAGTACAGTTGGTTTGACAAGCTTTCGTGCAACGATTATTCCGGCAAGTCTTTATTTGATTGCAATCCGCTTTGCTCTTGCCAAAGCCTTCCCCAGTGGGGGAAGGGGGACCACGGCAGTGGTGGATGAGGTGTGGCTTTCAATTTTAGGACACCTCATCCGCCAGGCTACGCCTGCCACCTTCTCCCGCTGGAGAAGGCTTTGGCAGAGGCGCCATTACAATGATCAAACACCGTTTTTTCGTAATTCTTCAAAAATCCTTTTATTATTTGTGTGACAAGAGTTAGAATCCTTTTATAAGCACTCACTCAGCGGCGGCAAGATACGCTTCCTGTTCGGGGGTGAGGACGTCAAGCTCGGCGTTCATAGCGCGTGCTTTGAGTCTTGCCACCTCAATGTCAAGCTCTCTCGGCACGTCATACACCTTGTTGTCAAGCGTTTTGCCGTATTTCGCAAGATATTCAAGACCTTTTGCCTGAAGCGCAAAGGACATATCCATGATCTCAGCGGGGTGTCCGTTGCCTGCGGCGAGGTTTACAAGGCGTCCTTCAGCAAGCAGATTGAGGATTCTGCCGTCGGCAAGGGTGTAGCCTGTGACGCAAGGCTTGCGCTGTGCCACCGAAACGGCAAGCGCTTCGAGGTCGTTTTTGTTGATCTCCACATCAAAGTGACCCGCATTGGCAAGAAGCACGCCGTCCTTCATCTTTTCAAGATGCTTTTTGGTGATAACATCTTTGCATCCTGTCAGCGTGATAAAGAGGTCGCCCACCTCAGCCGCTTTGTCCATCGGCAGAACAATAAAGCCGTCCATGACTGCTTCAATTGCCTTCACGGGGTCGATCTCGGTAACGTACACGATCGCACCAAGACCCTTGGCACGCATGGCGGCGCCTTTACCGCACCAGCCATAGCCCGCAATCACCACGCGCTTGCCTGCCACGATCAGGTTGGTCTCGTGCATGATGGCATCAAACACCGACTGACCCGTGCCGTAGCGGTTGTCAAAGAGGTGCTTGCAGTCGGCATCGTTGATATCCATCATGGGGTAATTCAACGCCCCTGCCGCTTCTCTTGCCTTCAAGCGGTGAATGCCCGTGGTGGTCTCTTCACAGCCGCCAATCAGATTTTTGCCGTATTCGGCGCAGGATGAATGAAGCAGTCCGATGAGGTCGCCACCATCGTCGATGATCAGGTCGGGGCAAACCGAAAGGGCGGCGATGAGGTCATCCTCGTATTCCTTCATGGTTGCGCCATGCACGGCGTTGACTTCAAGACCCGCCACGGCAAGAGCTGCCGCCACATCGTCCTGTGTGGAAAGCGGATTGCATCCCGTGATCGAAACTTCAGCACCACCCGCCTTTAAAATTTCGGCAAGATAGGCAGTTTTAGCTTCCAGATGAATCGACATGGTAATTTTTTTGCCGGCAAAGGGCTTAGTATCCTTAAATTCTTTTTCAATAATCGAAAGCACGGGGGTGTAACTTTTCACCCATTCGATCTTGTCGCGTCCCGAAGGCGCGAGTGCAATGTCTTTGATTCTCATGGTTTTTGACCTTCCTTTATCTTAAATCTCTCGATTGTTTTGTCAAATGTTATCTTGTTTTTGAAGCCGTTTGGAGAGCGGCTTTTTTTGTTTGGCAGACAGATGATCCAACCCCTCGCGAACTTTTTCGAGGGTGGTCATGGCGCGCAAAGTGAGTTTTTCCACCGCTTCCCTGTTGGGAACCAAGCGGAGATCCTTTTGAATCAGCAAAGGGAGTGCATACAAAAGGGCTTCTTCATTAAAATTTTTTTGTAAAACAGACGAGTCAATACCGATCTCATGGCAAAAGCGCCTGCATTTTTCGCTTTGTGACAGGCAAAGGAGCGGTGTCCCTCCGATTGCACCAAACACCAAAGCGTGAAAGCGTGAGGTGATGAGAAACGCTGCCCCCGCAATCAGCGTAAGCGCACCCTGCGCGGGCAGTGTGACGGTTGGGGATTTTTTGCCCGTCTTCTGAAAAACTTGTGCAGAAAGCGACTTGGCAAGCGGTGCATCCGCCTCAGGCTGCATCAAAAGGAAAATGGGGCGAAAGCCCTTTTCACACGCCACAAGAATGGCCTTAATCAGTGCTTTTTCCCGCCGTTTGTTTCTGTTTTTTCCCGAAAGCGCGATCACACAGTACGGCGCGTTCGTCGGCAAGCGGTGCGCTGAAAACAAGCACTCTGCCTCCTGTTTTGAAAGCGGTTTTAAGGTCAAGGCGCTGTCTGCCGTCAAGGCAAGATAGGGCTTTTTGCGTTCCGGCATCGTGGCAGAAAGCCGCTTGGCAAGCGCATAGGATTCCTCATCACGCAGGGTGACAACACAGTTTCCGCGCAACAAGGAAGACAGCGATCTTTCTTCATTTTTGGAAAACTCACCAAAGCCGTTGGCGTAGAACACCACGTGTTTGCCAAGGACCTTGGCAAGCCTGATCCAAAACGCGTAGTAAAAAAACGATCGGTGCGAGGTTTCTTTTTGTAAAAGCGTACCCCCGCCCACATACAAAACTTTGGCGCAAAGAAGAGCGTGCAAAATACCGCTCACGTCCTTTCGGCTGACAGCATTCACCGAAAACTCGCGCGCCGTTTTTTTCGCACGGTGCGAGATGACAGAAACGCCGCCCTCGGGATCAAGACTCCTGATCCCCTCAATCATCGTTTCGAGCAAAAGATCATCCCCTAAATTGCCAAAGCCGTGGTAGCCGAGAATGAGGTTTCGGCATCTTTTTGTTCGGGGGCTAAGCGAAGCATAAAGGGCTTCGCAGTCATCTGTCATTTTGTCAAGCGAATAATGGCAAAGTACCGTGTCACGGCATTCAACCGAAAGCGCAGTAAGCGCATCCTCATGCGCGGTGAGGAGCGAGATCAAATCACGGCACAAGGCATCTGCCGTTGGCGGCAAAGCCCCGCGGCAGCAAAAATTGCTTGACGCCGCCTCGGAGAGTTTTTCCTTGCGGTAAACACCCATATACCCGCTGTTGCCCGAAAGGATCGTGGGAATGCCGCAAGACATTGCCTCCAGTGCCGCGCGCGATACCCCAACAAACACATCGGCAATATGAAGATACGGCAAAATATCCACCGCTTCGCCAATCACCGACACAGCGCCGTGAAGAAAAGCGTCTTCCGCCACCCGCTTTTCAAGCGCGGGTAAGCAGTCGCCGCCGCCTACCAAAATGAGCTTGGCGTTGCATTTTTCGCGAATTTTCGGCAACGCATCGCAAAGCAAAAATGCGGTTTTCGCGCGGTCTTTGTCCATGCGGCTGATATGCAGAATGATTTTTTCTTTGACCGTATCAAGCGCTGTCTCTTCCCTGTTTACGGCAACCATGCCTTTTTTGTCAAAACGGTTGGTATCAATGCCGTTGACGGTAACGAAAATCTGTCGGTAAGAGAGCGCGTATTCGCGCACGAGATAGGCACGGATATCCTCGCTGACCGCAAGCGTTTTTTCGCCCCAACAGCTAAAAAAGCGTGTCAGCGGCGTGATTTTGAAGTCAAGATGCGCGGTGGTCACGAAGTGTCGCCGTAAACTTTTCGGAAGCAGCGAAACAACAAACGCCGAAAGGCGGGAGTGTGCGTGCAGAATATCAAAACGGTACACCGACACAGCCTCTTTCAAAAGCTTTCGTGCCAAAAAAATATTGTAAAGTTTTCGCTCGTCAAGCGGCAGATAGATATGCGGGATATTGCACTTGGCAAGCTCCTCTTCCAAAGATCCGCCTGCCGACGCCACTGCCACAAAATAACCGCGCGCGGTAAGCGCTTTGGCAAGCGAAAGCAGATGCGTTTCCACACCGCCAGTGGAAAAGCTGTTGGTCAAAAGCAGCACCGATCGGCGCTTCGATACACACAAAGGCCGCTTCCCTTCACAGTCGGCGACCTTTTTGTCAATAGTCTTTTTGGTTTTGATGATAACAACCGCCTTCTGCGGTTAAGTTTCGGGCTGGTCGATCCTCACACCACCCACAAGCGTGCCGCTGAGTGAGACTCTTTTTCCGTTCAGTGCCGTGTAGGTGTACGTACCTTCCCCGTTCGGGAGTCCGCTTTCAAACTGCCCTTCATACACGCTCTCATCAGCAAAGGTGTATTTGCCTCTGCCGCTGATCTCACCGACTGAAAATTCGCCTTCATACTTGTCGCCGTTTGCATAGGTCAAGCTTCCCAAACCGTGAGGCAGACCGTTTTGGTAACCGCCCACATAGTTTGCCCCGCTTCGGTAGGAATATGTAACCTCACCCTCAAAACGGCTATTGACAAACGTACCCTGCGGCGTCTCTTCGCCGTCGTCATACACAAGCGTCAAAGTGCCGTTTTCGCTCCACTCGCCCGAAACAATCATGCCCTCGTAGCGATTGCCACTGGCAAGCGTCACGCGGCAAAAGCCGTCGGCAACGCCGTCGGTAAATTCGCCGTCAATGACTTCTCCGTCTGCGCTGGTATAAATACCCGTACCGTTCGGCAGATAACCGCGGATCTCGCCCTCGTAAATGTCGCCGTTTTCATAAACCAGCTTGTTCTTTTTGGGATAATAGGTCATTCTTCCGTCGGGCGTATACACCGTACCGCTTTCGCTTGTACCGTAGTAATACACATCGTCGTAGCGAGTGCTGTGGGCTGAAGAAAAACGGTAACCAAGCAAAAGGATCACGCAAACGACCAAAAGAACCATCACCGCCGCCACAAGCGAGGCGGAAAGAAAAAATACCTTTTTTTTCATGAGATAATATCGCCTGCCGCTGATATCCAATCAGTCAAGTAGCGCGCCGCCACAAATGCCACGAGCAAGAAGATCACAAGCGAAACGATCACCACATACAGATCGGTCCCCTTGTTGGAATAGCGAAGCTCGGCGCGGTGGCGCTCGTCTTCAACCAGATAATAGCGCTTCTCTTCTTCTCCGACCGTATGCACAAAACGGGCAAGCGCACCGCGGCGGATGGAATTTAAGATCACGCGGTTGCCCGCAAAACCAAGCGCCTCGGCTGTCAGAGCCTTCTCTTCGCCAAAAGCTTCTTTTTCGAGAAGGGCGCGGATGGCTTTTCCGAGAACGGATTTGTTGTAATAGGTCATGATCACACCGATGGCAATGCCGATATACACCGTCCAAACGATCATCGGCACGGTCATGATCTCAATCTTGGTTACAAGAAAAGAATACATCATAGTGTCTTAGTCTTTTTTGAGTACATCGCAGCCGATATACTTGCGAAGCACTTCGGGAACGGTTACGCTGCCGTCAGCATTCTGATTCTGTTCCACAAGGGCGGGCAGAATACGGCTGGTTGCCAGACCACTTCCGTTCAAGGTGTGCATATATTCAATGTGTCCGTCAGCTCTCTTCACACGCATCATGCCGCGGCGTGCCTGATAGTCGCGTGCGTTCGAAACCGAGCTGACTTCCTTATAGCCCTGCATCGAGGGGATCTGAATTTCAATATCGTAGGTTCTTGCCATCGAAGCCGAGCAGTCCTCTGCCGCAAGCTTCACGGTGCGGAAGTGGAAGCCGAGACCCTTGACAAGATTTTCCGCCTTGGTAACGAGTTCGTCAAACGCTTCATCGCTCTTTTCGGGCAGAGTGAACTGGAACATTTCCACCTTGTTGAACTGATGTCCTCTGACCATACCTCTTTCGTCCGAACGGTAAGAGCCTGCTTCTCTTCTGAAACAAGGTGTGTAGCTGACAAGCTTCTTGGGAAGATCCGCTTCGGTGAGGATCTCGTTGCGGTAGAGCGAAGCAAGAGCCGCTTCGGCGGTGGGGAGCATATATCTGGTTCTGTTGTCGGTGGGATTTTCGATCTTGTACACTTCATCGGCAAACTTCGGGAACTGACCTGCCGTTACGCCGCATTCATACTCCAGCATGTGAGGCGGGAGAATGAGCTCGTAGCCGTCGGCAATGTGGGTATCAATAAAGTAGTTGAGCAGCGCCCATTCAAGACGCGCGCCCATACCGCGATAGATCCAGAAGCCCGAGCCCGAAAGCTTGGTGCCGCGCTCGTAGTCGATCAGACCGAGGCTGGTGCAGAGATCCACATGGTTCTTGGGTTCAAAATCAAAGACGCGGGGCTCGCCGATGTAGCGGAGGGGTTCGTTGTTTTCTTTTCCGCCCGATTTGAGGTCACGGTCGGGGAGGTTGGGAAGACCGAGCATGATCGACTGCAGTTCCACTTCCACAGCCTTGATCTTTTCATCGTTAGCTTTTGCCTTTTCGCCCATTTCTTTCATTCTGGCAAAGAGCTCTTTGACATCCTTGCCTTCTTTTTTGTACTGGGGAACGAGTTTGGATTCTCTGTTCTGCTCTGCCTTCAGGCTTTCGGTTTCGCTGATGAGCGCACGGCGTTCCGCGTCGAGTGTGAGAATGCGCGCGATGTCTTCTTCGGCATCCTTGCCTTTTGTTTTCAGGCGTTCAATGACTTCGTTCGGGTTTTCTTTGATATACTTAATGTCTAACATGGCTTTTTTCTTCTTTCTGTTGTTGTGATATGAAACAAATTTGTTATTAAAATTTACATTACAGGAGATTGTCTCCGCCGATCTGAGCAAGGAGTGCCTGCAAATCGTTGTCGTCGCTGAATTCAATCTCAATGCGTTTGGCTTTTTTGCCGCAGAAGATTTTCACTTTTCTTCCGAATTTCTGACGGAGAACCTTTTCCAGTTCCGAAAGGTAGTTCACTTCCCCTTCGTCTTCCTTTACGATCTCCACAGCGGGTTTTGCCGTGGCGGCGGCGTTCACCTTGCGAACAAGCTCTTCGGTTGCTCTCACCGAAAGCCCCTTCTCTTCTACCGTTTCGGCAACCTCCACAGTTTCGCTCTTATCCACAAGACCGAGGATGGCTCTTGCGTGACCGGCACTGATCTCGCCGTCACTCAGCATCTTGAGCACTTCGGGCGGAAGCTCAAGAAGTCGCATCGAGTTGGTAATGGCGCTGCGGCTCTTGCCCACGCGCTTGGCGAGTGTTTCCTGTGTCAAGTCAAAATTCTGAAGCAGAATCCTATAAGCATTGGCTTCTTCCACGGGATTCAAGTTTTCGCGCTGAATGTTTTCAATCAGTGAAAGTTCAGCAGTTTTTCTGTCGTCAGTATCCATAATGACAACCGGCACTTCGGTAAGCCCTGCCATTTTGGAAGCGCGCCAGCGTCTTTCACCGGCAATGATTTCATAAAATCCGCCTTTTGCTTTGCGGACGATGATCGGCTGAATCACGCCGTTTGCCGCGATCGAATCAGCAAGCTGAGAGAGTGCTTCGGGTTCAAACACCTTTCTCGGCTGTCCTTTTCTCGGCTCGATATCGGCAAGACGGAGCATGGTCACCCCGCCCTTTTCTTCTTCTGTGTTCTCGGAAAAAATCGAATCAAGACCCTTGCCGAGACCTCTGTTTGCGATAGCCATAGCGTTTTCCTTTCCTTTATCCTATCAAGGGCTGTCGGGTATTCCGACTTCCCTTTCTTATATGCGTTTTAAGAGTTCCTTGGCAAGATCGTTGTAAAGCGACGCGCCTTTGGAATGCTCATCATAGTAAATAACAGGCATTCCGTGACTGGGAGCTTCACTCAGACGCACATTACGCACCACTTTCGTCTTAAAAATCTTATCGCCGTAGTATTTTTCAAGCTGTTCAAGCACCTGCTTGGTCAAATTCAAGCGTCTGTCATACATCGTCACAAGAAGTCCTGTGATCTCAAGTGACGGATTGTAAAACTTTTTCGTCTGACGGATCGAGATCATCAGCTGAGAAAGTCCTTCAAGTGCGTAATATTCGCACGTCATGGGAACGATCACGCCGTCAGAGGTTGCCAGCGCATTCAGCGTCAGAATGCCAAGTGACGGCGGACAGTCAATAAATATGTAGTCAAACTCATCACGAATGGCGTCAAGAACACCCTTCAGGCGGAATTCCCTGTTTTCAATGTCAACAAACTCAAATTCTGCACCGGCGAGTGAAATGTTTGACGGCATACACCAAAGATTGTCAAATTCTGTTTTGATCACAGCTTCTTGCGGCTCCACTCTGCCAACAAGCGCTTCATATATCGTATTTTCTGTTTTCTTTGAAATACCAACACCGCTTGTGGCATTTCCCTGCGGGTCAAGATCGCAAAGAAGCACTTTTTTACCAAGATGGGCGACGCAAGCGGCAATGTTCACAGCGCTTGTGGTCTTGCCAATGCCACCTTTTTGGTTGGAAAAAGCGATTATTTTGCTCATTTCTACCTCCGTTTTTCGGTTTGCATCTATTCTATCACAAACTCCATCACAGGTCAATAGTTTACCTTAAAATAAAACAAAAAGATGCGCCACTTTTTTATCACAACATCATGTTTCACGTGAAACACAGCAAAAGCATTGTGAAATGTTTCACGTGAAACATGTCTATGTGTCAAATTTTGTTTCACGTGAAACAATCATTTCTTCGGAATGCGAATCAAAAACTGCACTTCGTCCTCGTGATCAAAAGCTTCACACTGAACAGCAAAATCTTTTTTACGCAGCAAAGTCAAACTGCAATTCAGACTGTTGATAAACGATCTCATATCATCGTCTTCTTCCTGTGTTTCCAAAAAACGAAGCGGTTCAGACAAAATAACATCGATGTATTCCTCGGTGCGCTTTGCGGTGTATTGGCGCTCTGCAACAAGCTTCGCCACCTTTTGGCGTAATTCCAAATCTTTGATTCGCAAAAGCGCACGCGCATGTCGCTCGGTAAGACCGTTTAAAAGAATAAACATTTGTTCTTCAGGCAACAAATTGAGCAAAGCTATCTTGTTTGCCACATTGAATTGTGACGTAGAAAGATGCGCCGCAAGCTCACCCTGCGTCAAAGAATGCGTTTTGGTGAGCGTTTCAAGTGCTGACGCATACTCAAACATATCAAGGTCTTTACGCATTAGGTTTTCCGCCAAAGAAAGCTCGTCAACATTCTCAAGCGCAGAAGAAAGCACCAAGCAGGGAATCTCCTTGCGTCCAAGCATTTTATATGCGCGCAAACGTCTTTCTCCGGCAACACAGATATAATGCAGTTTTTCATAAAGACCTTTACCGCTACGTCTAACGAGAATCGGCTGCAAAAGCCCATGACGCCGAATGCTATCAGCAAGTGCCAGAATTGCCACCTCATCAAACCGTTTTCTCGCCTGCAAAGTTCCACTGTCGATGGCTGAAAGGGGAATCATGGTCACACGAGCCGAAGCAAAAGGCTTGTCCGCAGATTTTTGATCCAAAAGGGAAGTGTTACGAGCCGAAAACTCCCACTCAAATTGATTGATTTTATTCATAAAACATCCTCCATTTTTCGAACAAATCAAAGGCAAATAAA
>JAFQNZ010000091.1 GCA_017395715.1 Clostridia bacterium
AACGATACCCTTTCGGAATACCGCACCCGCGATTTTGCCATCGTCACGCTGTTTTTGAACTGCGGTATGCGTCTGTCTGAACTTTGCGGCATCAATCTCACCGATGTTGACAGCGAAATGCGCTCTCTTCGCGTACTCGGAAAAGGCGCCAAGGAACGCATCGTCTATCTCAACGATGCTTGCCGAGACGCCCTTTCGGGATGGCTCGTCATGCGCGAAAGCTTCACGATCAAAGATAAAAACGCGCTCTTCATTTCGCGCCTTGGCAAACGCATCAGCAACAAAACCGTACAAGCCATGATCTATAAGTATCTTGACCGTGCGGGGCTGGGCAACCGCCATTTGTCGGTACACAAACTCCGCCATACCGCAGCCACCTTGATGTATCAGGAGGGGGGCGTTGACGTGCTTGTCTTAAAAGACATCCTCGGTCACGAACAGCTCAACACCACGCAGATCTATACCCATGTCGGCAACCGACAAATGGAAGAAGCGGTCAGCAAAAACCCGCTTGCCGCCCGAAAAGCCAAACCCCAACCCAAAGATGATGAAGACTGAAAAACCTCCCGTTGCCTTAGCAACGGGAGGTTTCAATATTACAACATGGTAACGCAATATAGCCCTTCTCAAGATCATTTTGGCTTGCTTTTGAAGAAGAGCGCCGCCAAAAACGCAAAGACGATCGCCGCCGTAATCCCTGCGGCGGTGGCAGTAAGTCCGCCTGTCAGAACGCCGATCAGCCCCTTTTCGTCAACCGCTTTTTCCACCCCTTGGGCAAGCGAATAACCAAATCCCGTCAAGGGTACAGTAGCGCCCGCTTTGGCAAATTTCACAAGCGGTCCATAAAGCTTTACTGCCGTCAGTACAACCCCTGCCACAACGTAACCCACCAAAATACGGGCAGGTGTCATCTTGGTTTTGTCAATTAAAATCTGTGCGATCACACACAAAACACCGCCTACCGCGAAAACAGAAAGATAGGTAATCAAAGTTTCCATTTCCCTTTTCTCCTTTCGTTATCACATCACAGATAGGTGTACAAGATGTGCAATTGACGCAATCGGCAAGCCCTGCTGTGCGCTTGTCGGGCTCATCAAAGCACCCGTACCGATGAAGAGAAGATTCCTGATCTCTCCCCTCTCCATTGCAGGAAAGAGTGACGTTGCCGCCACCACCGCAGAACAGCCGCAACCCGAGCCGCCCGCGTGCATATCCTGAACGGCCAAGTTGTAGATCAAAAGCCCGCAGTCATCGTACACGGCATCCAAATTATACCCTTTTTGTGCCATCATCATTTTGGTGATTTCAAACCCTTCCCGGCCAAGATCTCCCGTCACGATCTTGTCATAGTCCTGCGGCTGTGTCCCGCTTTCTTCAAAAAAACGCGTGAGCGTATCCACAGCCGCAGGCGCCATTGCCGCACCCATGTTGCAAATATCACTGATCTTGCTGTCAACACTCCGTCCGAACATCAACTGTTTCACTTGGATCTTCCCTCTCCCACGTCCTAAAAGAAAAGCCGCAGAGCCGGTCACGGTGCGCTGGGAGGTCGGCGTTCTTTGCCCGCCGTATTCAAGCGGATAGCGAAACTGCCGCTCGGCAGAACAAAAATGCGAGGATGTCACAGCCGCCGAAATGCTGTCTGTGGTGTCACTCATAACCGAAGCAAGCGAGATCGACTCCGCCGCCGTAGAACACGCGCCGTATAACCCCACGTGCGGAATATCAAACGACATCAGCCCATAGCTCGACGAGGTACACTGATTCATTAAATCTCCTGCAAAGAGATGCCCCACATCGCCATCGGAAAGTCCTGCCTTGTCCATGGCTTTTCTCAGCGCAATGCGTTGCATCTCGCCCTCGGACTGCTCCCATGTCTTTTGACGAAATCGCTCGCTTTCGTCAATGAAATCAAATGCGCGGCCAAGCGGTCCTTTCGCTTCCTGCGCCCCACCCACAGCGGCATAGGAAAAAATGCGTACATCTCCTTTGATACTAACCAACATATCAGAATAACCCCACAATATAATAGATCAAACCGTATATCACCGATGCCAAAGTACCGTACAAAATCACAGGACCTGCAATGATAAAGATCTTTGCGCCAAGTCCCAAAATCCAGCCCTCTGCCTTATTGTCAATGGCAGGCGCCACCACCGAATTGGCAAAGCCGGTGATCGGCACAAGCGTACCCGCGCCTGCGTGCTTGGCAATGCGGTCGAAAACACCGATGCCTGTAAATATCGCCGCCAAAAAAATCAGCGTCACGGGCACAAGCATCTTCGTTGTCTCCTCCGAAGCACCGCGAGATTTATAAAAGTCCGAAAAAGCCTGTCCGATCACGCAGATCAGACCACCCACCCAAAAAGCCATCAGACAATCTTTCACAATCGGCGATTTCGGCGCGTGCCGCTCGGCAAACTTTTTGTAATTCTCATCCATGTTCATATTCAAAAACCTCTGCAACCTTCTTTTTACTTTCAGTATGAACAGATGCCGGAAAAATATTCTTCCTTGCCACGAGTTATGTTTTAATAAAAAATGCCCTGCATGAAAGAAACACTTTCTTTCATGCAGGGCATTAAAATCATTCTATTTTCATTCGAACAAAATCACCGCATGATTGTTTTGTAAGGTCAGTAGCGTTACCCACCGTTTCATAATACGCATCATTTAACCTCTTAAACTCGTTGTAATCGATCGATTCACGCACTCCGTTTACGATTCTGTAGTAATCGACTGCGAGATCGTCAATATCCACGTCCGAGCATCCAAACTCTATTCCGGATAACCTACCGTCGTCAGAAAGTTTCATGATAGAACCGTATACGTTTTCTCCTTTACCGTAACCGTGTTTATAGATCGTACCGTCCGACCCGATCGCTCCTGTATCATTGACGTCACCATAGAAACTCGCATCTACCACCACGGATTTTCCGTTGACTGCGGTAAAAATCGCATATACGTGATAATCCTCGTTGAGCAGTATCAGCTCGTCAACACCGTCACCATTCAAATCTTTCATCGCGTATCCCATTTTCTCCGGATTGTTACACAATATGGCATGGTATACGGCAGATTGAATTTCATTCCCTTCCTCGTTGCTACTCAAATAAATCTTTTCATAATTGGCATTGTTCTTTTTCAACGTAAGCAATTCTTGATATTGGTTGATAACATCTTGATAGATCGCTTCACTACTGTATTTCCATATAATCGGAACATTCTTATTGTCAACAAACTGAAAGGTTAATACTTGCCGTTCGAAATAATATAAAAACTTCTTCGTATCAACCACCTTTTGCCGTACCAACTCACAGTGCGGAATGATCACTTCAAGCTTTGCCACCTGACCAACCATAAGATTCATCTCTGTTTTTAAGATATTCTGCGTATTGACCAGCCACTCGTTCAATTCATTTTTCCAGAGCGTATAGTCTTCTTCATTCTCAAACAGTCTTTTTCCGTTTTCAATGGTAAAAGCAAGCTCGTCTTTCCACTTCGCCAAATACTCCGCATACACCTCATACTCGCTTCGCACACCCTCGGCAAGCGTTTGCTCCAACCATGTATCATAGGCATTGGAATCAACCGCTTCCTTAAATTTCAGGTAAAACGCAAGTTGAGAAGAATCACTCACAGGCGTTTTGTCGTCCGAGCTTATAACAGTCGTAACCGGTATTTGAGTTGTAGTAGGTGTTTGAGTCGTAATCGGTGCAATCGTCGTTGTACTGATGGCATTTGTTGTATCATTAACAGCTTCTGTTCCACCGTCGCTTGTGTTACAAGAAACTGTGGCAGTCAAAATGGCGCAAAAAAGCAAAACCAAAATCGTTTTTTTCATAAAATACTTCCTTTCGTGTTTTTGATTTTATTGTATCATGCTCAAAATCAAAAAGCAAGAGAGAAACACGCTCATAAACAAAAATATTCTCCTTTTGCCGTGATAAGAGTTGACAACCGCACTCTTTTTGGTGTAGAATACAAAAAGGAAGTTTTTTTCTTTCTCATCACGCGGGCGATGCCCAAAAAGGAGTTTGCTGTGTCTTTTTCCGTACCGGATTATATGTTTGACAGCTTTCGTGAGGTCACACCGGCTTTCTTAAAAAGCTTGCAGGTGCGCTGTCTTCTTTGCGATATTGATAACACACTTGTCACATACGATGATGCCGTGCCGACAGATGCGGTGCTTACCTGGCTTTCTGCCATGAAAGAAAACGGTATCACCGTCATTTTCCTGTCCAATAATAACGATGACCGCGTAAAAAGATTCACCGAAGCAATCGACAACGCATGGTCGGCTGATGCAGGAAAGCCCCTCACAAAAAAAGCCAAACAGCTTCTTGAAAAACTCGGTTTTTCCCCCGAAGAAACCGCCGTGCTCGGCGACCAAGTCTTCACCGATGTGTGGACAGGCAACTTTTTGGGTGCGCGCGCAACGCTCCTCGTTCCGCCCATCAAAGATAAGACTTCTCTGTTTTTTAGGAGCAAACGCTTCCTCGAAAAACCCTTTCTTGCCCGTTACAGACGTCGTGAGAAGAAGAAACAAACCAAATAAGGAGATTCACCATGGGAGCACTCTTTGGACCGAGCGGAAACTCGGAACGCTTCTATCAGGAAAAACATAAAAAAACGCTCGAAGCCTTCGCTTGGCTCAAAGCCATGGGGCTTGATGCGTTTGAATACCCTGCGGGTAACGGCATTACAGCTTCCCTTGCCACCTTTTCAGCCCTCGGAGAGGAAGCCAAAACGCAAGGCATCAAAACGTCTTTCCACACACCCTACTTCATTTCGCTTTCCTCTGTGGAAGAAGAAAAAAGACTCAA
>JAFQNZ010000092.1 GCA_017395715.1 Clostridia bacterium
GTATCGATGGGCACGTGAAACGTGCAGTATGCCTATGTTAGCGCCGAAGGATGCTTTGGCATCTACGGTGTTGCGAAACTGTTGCCCAACAAAAGGCAGCTTGCGCTGGTGGGCCATCAGGGATTCGAACCCCGGACCAACCGGTTATGAGCCGGTAGCTCTGACCAACTGAGCTAATGGCCCGTAGAACCACAAAAGGCAAAAGTAAGTATATCATATAAAAAAAGCTTTGTCAATACCAAAATGCCCACAAAATGAAAATAATTTTTCGAATTTTTGCCCTATTTTTGTCTATCTGCATGAATACGGTTGACAAAAGTGATATTTTTGTTTATGATGGTATCAGATGAAAATTGACTACGGAGGTTTTGTTGTATGGCAGAAGTTTACAGCGTTTCTTTGAACGAACTGATTAAGGAGTTTAACCTTGAAGTCTTGTATATGCCCGAGCGTGAGGTGATCGTGACCTGCAAAGATGTCAACCGCCCGGGTCTTCCGCTTGCCGGATTTTTTGATCATTTTGAGCCTCAGCGCATTCAAATCATCGGCAAAGTGGAAAACCGCTATCTCAAGCAGCTTGGTGAAGAGGAGTGCCACCGCCGTATTGAGGCGCTTCTTTCCAAGCATCCCGTCGCCGTGGTGATCACCACGGGCATTGGCTTGACAGAAGATACTTTGAACTGTGCGCGTGAATACGACGTGCCGCTTTTACGCACGCAGTCTCCGACCTCTGCGTTTATGTCGGGTCTGATCGGCACGCTCTCCACCCGTCTTGCGCCCCGCATTACCCGCCACGGCGTGCTTGTGGAAGTGTACGGCGAAGGTGTTTTGATTCTCGGTGACAGCGGTATCGGTAAGAGTGAAACTGCCATTGAGCTTGTAAAGCGCGGTCACCGTCTGATTGCCGATGACGCGGTGGAGATCAAGCGCGTTTCAGACAAAACGCTTGTGGGCTCGGCGCCTGAAATGATCCGTCACTATGTGGAGCTTCGCGGTATTGGCATTGTGGACATCCGCCGTATTTTCGGTATGGGTGCTGTTAAGATGAGCGAAAAGATCGACCTTGTGGTGCAGATTGAATTTTGGGATCCCGAAAAGAGCTACGATCGCTTTGGCACCGAGACTGAATATATCGACATTATGGGTCTGAAGATCCCGCAGTACACCCTTCCCGTGAAGCCCGGCAGAAACCTGGCGGTCATTCTTGAAATTGCGGCAATGAATCACCGTCAGAAGAAGATGGGTTACAACACCGGTGCAGAGCTGGAAAAGAAACTGATGGAAAGCTTCGGTCTTGATGCCGACGGCAACGAAGTGATCCCGCGTTCGATGTAAAGAAAGCAGGGGATAGGAAAAAATGCTCCAGAATGAGCAAATGGATCCCGAAGGCGTACTTTGGTACGACGAGAGGTGACATTTGCTCGGAGCAAAAAGAGAATCCAAACAGGAAAAATGCGCAAGCTGCGAATTTTTCTACATTATCTTTCTGAAAAGTGTTATTTTTGCACTTTTTAGTGTATTTGGTGTTGCTTTTGTATTTCTTCTCTTTTTGCGGTCTGGACTTTTTTTACATCCCCTGAAAGAAATGCTGCGGCTTGCCGCAGCATCTCTTTGGGTATATTATCGTTTGTTTTTGTTCTTGGGAACAAGAAGCACCACCAAAATGATCACGGCGGCGGCTATAGCAAGGGCAATGATCAGCCCCGTGAAACGAAAGCCGTTTTCTTCGATATCTTCCATCAACGTGTCGCCTGTGGTTTCGGGCGTGGTGGTAAGATCGGGATCGAGCATGGAAGACGATTCGGGAATCTTGGTTGATGTCGTCGGTGCGCTTGTGGGCGGCGTTACAGTTGTCTCGGGTGTTGTGCCGAACGGTCCGTCGGTGCTGGAGATCGGTGCTGTGCCGTTTGTGACGGCAGGTGCCGAGGTGTCGGCAAACACGGCTGTTCCCAGCGAGAAAAGCAATACGAGAAGAACAAAAAACGAAAGCAAACGAAATCCTTTGGGTTGTGACATGGCTACTTTTCCTTTCGTGTTATGACTTATAAAAAGTCGGAATTAGTATGTCAACGCCCGCTTTGAAATATGTACGGTATAAAAGGAAATTTTTGACATGGAAACCAAACGCTTTTCCAAAAACGATAACGGATTTATTTGTGAGCATTGCGGCAAGGAAGTGCTTCCGCTCGGCAAAAGCTCGCGCAATCACTGTCCGTTTTGCCTGTCATCGCTTCATGTGGATATCAATCCCGGTGACCGTGCCAACGAGTGCCGCGGACTTCTCAAGGCTGTGGCGGCGGTCACTGACCCGAAAAAGGGGTATATCATCATTCACAAGTGCGAAAAGTGCGGCAAGCTGCTTCGCAACCGCGCCGCGCACGATGCCGACGTACAGCCTGATGATATCAAGTTGATTATCAAGCTGACCGCCCATTCGGGTGATTACATTATATAAGGATATGACGATGGGACAATTTGATTTTTTGCACAACGGCTCACTGTACAGCTGTGACAACGCCGAGCTTGCCGAACTACAGATAAAATGTCTTGACAAGCTATGGGAATTTAATCAGACCCGCCCGACCGAGATGAACAAGCGTGATGCTATGCTCAAGGAAATGTTTGCCGAAATCGGCGAGGGCTGCTACATCGAGCCGCCTTTTCACGCCAATTGGGGCGGTAAGCACGTGCATTTCGGCAAAGGCGTATATTGCAATTTCAATCTGACGCTGGTGGATGATACACACATTTATGTGGGCGATCACACGATGTTTGCGCCGGGTGTGATCGTGGCAACGGCGGCGCACCCGATCTTGCCGCGCTTACGCGAGCGTGTGTATCAGTACAACATGCCGGTGACTATCGGCAAAAACTGTTGGATCGGCGCCGGTGCGATCATCATGCCCGGTGTGACGATTGGTGACAATTCGGTCATCGGCGCGGGCAGTGTTGTAACCAAGGACATCCCCGCGAATGTTGTGGCGTACGGCTCGCCTGCTCGTGTGATCCGCGAGATCTCAGAGCATGACGAGAAATATTATTATAAGGATAAGATGATCGATCCCGAGATATTGTGATCTAATATAATGAAATAAACGCGGGTTGTCTGTTTTGACACCGCCAAAAAGGAGGTATGACAATGAAAAAAATTATCTTTTTGATTACTGTTTTTTTGATGACACTTTCTTTGCTTAGCTTGTCATCCTGTGGAACATCGGGGGGTGTTTCCTCTGAAACAACAACGCAATTGCCTGTTGTGTCCGAAAGCAAAGCGCCCAAAGATTCGGTGCAAATGCCTGCTGTCTCGGAAAGTGAAACGCCTGAAGATTCGATTGAAGAGAAAGTTTGGACAAAGGAAATGGTGGATGCAGTCCCCGAAGCAGAAGGACTTAAGTTTTATTATGGGATTGACGGTTATTGCGTGGAAGGGATCGGCTCTTTTGAAGGGGATGTTTTGAAAATTCCCGCAACGTATGACGGACAGCCTGTGAAAGCGATTGCTGAAGATGCGTTTCGGGAAAATAATTCGATTCGTACCTTGATTTTGACCGAAAATCTCGAAACGGTCGGTCACTATGCTTTTGGCGACAGTCATATTGAAACACTGGTTTTGGATTGCGAAAATACTGTGTTTGAAGGCGATACTTTTTGGAATGCGTCTGATCTTTCTTCCGTGCAACTCGTTTGTCCGCCCGAAAAATTGTGCGAAGGGATGTTCAGCGGATGTAATTCGCTTGCTTCGTTTCCTTTTTGGGAAGGACTTGAAGAGATCCCTAAGCGTTGTTTTTTCGGTTCGGGCCTTGCCAAGGTTAAGTTTCCGACTACCGTAAAGACGATAGGCGTTTCCGCGTTTAGCGAGAGCTCTGTGATGGAAGTAATTCTTTCGGAAGGCGTTGAAACCATTGAAAGCAGTGCGTTTTTAATGTGTGAGTCCTTGAAATCGTTCACCTTTTCGAGTACGGTGAAAAAGATTTGCATTTCTGCTTTTAGGTTGTGCAATGCGCTTGAATACCTTGTGATTCCGAAATCGGTGGAAAAGATAGAAATGATGGCGGTTTGGGAATGTGAGCAATTAAAGGCGATTTTCTGTGAAGTTGACGAGAAACCCGATGGATGGAGTGCGCCTTTTATCTCTGAGGGCAGAGTTCCTTTTGAGCCGGTCTATTGGGGAGGTATGTGGGAATACAATGAAAACGGTATCCCTGTTCCGCTGGAAGAGAAAAATAAAAATATATCCTCTTGATATGAAAATCCTCCTATGGCAGATAGCTTACTTCTGCCGTAGGAGGGTGTTTTTTTATCTGTTTTAAAAATCTGTCGGTTTTACTTTTACCGATCAAACACATTAAACTCAATCGCGTTCAAGAAGCCCGTGGCGTTATAGAATTTGTAGCCGTTGAACGAGTCGCCGATGTCCATTTCGCGCGAGCGCGAATTTTTGGGAAGGCCTGCTTCGTAAAGACCGCCGCTTTTCATGCCGCCGCCAATGCCGGCGAAAATCATTTTCGATTCGGTCACAGAAGAATCTACGTCGCTTTCAGACGATTCGTTGCGTGCGTAAAACGCGCGGGGAATGGGGCAGACGATGACGCATTTGGGATTGTCCGATTCAAAGGAATAAGGCATGGTTTTGACGCGGTAACCGAGCTCAGCCTTGAAAAAGTTGACGGGGGATACCAGCGTAGCAAAGCCGTCACTGTGGAAAAACATAGGCGCGGTGCGCTTGATCGAATGGAGCAGCTTGCAGTCGTACTGCTTGCCGTTTTTGTCTTTGATGCTGAAGCTGATACCGTCTGTGATGAAAAAGAGCGAGCGGTAGGGCTTTCGGATCTTGGAAAGGTAATAGCGGTTTTTGCGGCAGGTCTCTTTGAGCTGTCGCAGGAACTTGCTGCGAATGCGGATGGCGCGGATGTAACGCAGAATAATGAACGCAAGAACGGCTGCGACGATGGCAGGGAAGAACACGAGGAAAATGAGGAACTGGCTTGCCATGACGATCACAAGCGGGATCAGAATCGATGCGCACACAACAGAAAGGAAGAGATTGACAAGTTCCCACACGAAAGAGCGAATGGGTGTTTCGTTTTGTTTGAGTTTTTCGCGGATGCCCTCGTTACGGATGTTTCTTGCCGCTGTGAGGTAGGCAAAAACGAAAAGCACGAACAGAAAAGGGAGCGCGACGGCAGTCATCAGCATGACGTTGCTGTAGCTGTATAAATTGCCGAAGAGGGCGCTCGCAAGGTGTTTTCCGACCGAAGCGTGAGGGAAGAGGAAAATGCTTGCTACGGTGACAGCGAGCGGGATCAAGAAAGAGGGCGTTTTGAAAAGCAAAAGGAACTTTTCTTTCAAGCTTGCTGTGGTGTTACGCTGACAAGGTGCAAACTCTTGGCGGAACGGTTTGTGATACACAGCAAAGGTGCGTGCAAACAGGAAAAAGGCAATCAGATAAACAGTGGTGGAATAGAGAAAAACGAGAGCCCGCGGCATGGCGCCGTCTTCTATCATTTCGATGAACAGCCCGTTATAGACAAAGTAATGAGAGGTACTTGATGCAAAAAAGACAAGAAGAAAGCCGATGAGTGAGCGCAGAATGGTGAGTATGATGGCAATCAGCGGTTGTTTTTTCATTTCTGTGCTCCTTCTTTATTTTGTGCCAAGGAACGTATTGACAACGTCCTCGGCGGAAATGCCGCAGGTCTTGTAGAGAGTTTCACCCTTGACACCTTCGGCAAAGGAGTCGATGGCGAGCGTGGTGTACGCGCGGTTTTGCATTTTGGCGTCATTTCGGATGGCGTCGTACAGCATCACGCCGACGCCTCCCGCGCGCGCGCCTTCTTCGAGGAATACGATGGGGCAGTTTTCGGGCAGGATAGAAAGAACAGTTTCGGTATCGAGCGGTTTTAACTGCTCAAGCAGAATGATGCCGCAGGCAAAGCCTTGTTCGGCAAGAATTTTGGCAGCGTGCTCGGCTTCTTTCACAATGCTACCGTAGGTGATGATGATGCCGCTCGGCTCTTTGACATTGTTATAATAAAGGTTGCCTTTTTGTGTGCAGCCTTCCGGGAGAAATTCACAGCTGTTCGGGTAGCGAATGAAGGTGGGCTGTGCGGCTGCAAGTCCTTCCTTTATATAACGCGCAAGAGAAGCATACGTGGCAGGGGCGTATAGTGTGATGTCGGGAACGCCTGCTAAGAAGGAAACATCGTAAATACCGTGGTGCGTGGCGCCGTCACCTGACGAAAGGGTGGCACGGTCGATCGGCACTACAACGGGGATGTGTTGGAGTGCCATATCGTGCAGAATGCTGTCGTAGCCCCTTTGCAAAAAGGATGAATAGATCGGTACAACAGGCTTCATGCCGCCCAAAGAGAGACCTGATGCAAAAATGAGCGCGTGTTCTTCAGCAATACCGACGTCGAAAAAGCGTTCGGGGTAGGCGTTTGCAAACGGCACAAGACCGCAGCCGTCTGCCATGGCGGCGGTGATGGCAACGATTTTGTCGTCCTCTGCAGCAAAGGATGTGAGTGTTTCACCCATGGCGGCGGAAAAGTTTGTTTTTGCGGCAGAGCCTTGGGGTGCTACCGAATGGTATTCGTTCGGCTTTTCTTCGGCGGGCGCGTAGCCTTTGCCTTTGGTGGTTTTTAAGTGAATGACGGTGCTTTGACCCGAAGCCACGGCTTCGCGGAGCAGGTTTTCCACCGCCTCGAAATTGTTGCCGTCGGCGGGGCCGAGATAATAAAGACCGATATCTTCAAAATAATTACTGCCGTACATGGCGTTCTTGATGCCTTTTTTGATGCGACGAATGCCGCGGAAGAGCCCTTTGCCGATCAGCGGAATGCGGGTGACCACGGTACGGGTAAAGACTTTGGTTTTCAAATACCCGCGCGTTGCACGTAGCTTGGCGATGTGACGGGAAAATGCGCCGATGTTTTTGGAAATCGACATTTCGTTTTCATTTAATATAATAATGAGGCGAAGATTCTTGTCGATGTTATTCAGCGCTTCGTGTACAAGTCCGCCTGTAAAGGCGCCGTCGCCGAGGACTGCGACTGTGTAGCTTGTTTTGTTTTGCAAGCGGTCGGCTTCGGCAAAGCCGATGGCGGCGGAGATCGATGTGCTGCTGTGTCCCGTGCCGTAAGCATCGTGTTCGCTTTCGCTTCGCTTGGCAAAGCCTGAAAGCCCGCCGGGGGTACGCAGGGTATCAAAATCCTTGGCGCGCCCTGTCAGGATCTTGTGCACATAGGACTGATGACCCACATCCCAAATAATACGGTCATTCGGCGTATCGAAAACTTTGTGCAAGGCGAGAGTGAGCTCCACCACGCCGAGGTTGGAAGCAAGGTGACCGCCTGTGGCTTCAACCGATTCTACCAAAAATGCGCGGATCTCTTCGGCAAGTGTTTCGGCTTCTTCTTTATTTATATTCTTTAGGTCGAGCTTGTTTTGCTCGCAGTTAAGAAAGGAATAGTCGCGTTTCATATACACCTTTTGTGTGATTTTGTTTATTGAGGGTGAATTTTGTTGTGTAATTTTATAATGGCTATCCTGTATATTATAGATCATTTTGGGCATTTTGTCAATATTGAAAAAACTGAAAAAAAGTTTAAAAAAGGACTTGACAAAGCTCATATGAAGTGATATAATGACAAAGCTGTCGCGTGAGACGGCAAAGATTGGTCCTTGAAAATTGAACAACAAAGAGCGAAGTA
>JAFQNZ010000093.1 GCA_017395715.1 Clostridia bacterium
CCAAGCTGTGCGTGCTGCGGCACATGAGACTGCACAAACAGCGTGCATTTTTCGGGATCAATGCCTGCGGCAAGGTAGATTGCGAGAAGCTCGTAGGTGTGGCGGCGAAGCTCCGCCGGCACCTGACGCACGGTGATAGCGTGCATATCGACCACACAGTAGATGCAGTCGTAGGTATCCTGAAAAGCGATCCAGTTTTTGATCGCACCGAGATAGTTGCCGAGTGTCAAATTACCGCTCGGCTGAATGCCCGAAAAAATCGTGGGCTTTTTCACCTGTTCCCCTGCGGGAGTAAGAATGTCTGCCATAATATATCAACCGTTCTTTCTTTACAAATTTTATTTCGCCTGTGTCATTTCCGAAACAATCTCAGAAAGGATCTTCACGCCTTCCACGATCTGTTCATCGGTGGGAGTCGCGTAGGTCAGGCGGAAGGAGTGCGACACAGCCGCTTCATCGGGGCTGAACGCCGTACCGGGCACAACTGCCACAAAACGCTCAAGCGCACGCTTGACAAACGCCGAAAGCTCAATTTCTTCAGGCAGCGTACACCACAGGAACAAACCGCCCTCGGGACGCGTGTAGGTGACGCATTTCGGCATATACTCGTCGAGAGCCTTCAGCATGATACCCGATTTTCTCTTGTAGATCTCGCGGATCTTGGCAATGTGTGCATCCATGTCATAGCGTTCCATGAATGCGGCACACAGCATTTGGAAAAACTGATTGGTGTGAACATCCTCCACCTGCTTTGCCACCACCATTTTCTGGGCAATGGCATCGGGCGCGGACACAAAACCAACGCGCATACCTGCGGAAAGCACCTTCGAAAAGGAACCGCAGTAGATCACAATACCGTCGGTATCCATCGATTTAATGGTGGGGACTTCTTCACCGGCAAAGCGAAGCTCGCCGTAAGGATTGTCTTCAAGAATCACAAGCGAATGCTTCTTGGCGATCTCGTAGATCTTCTTTCTTTTTCCAAGAGAAGTGGTAATTCCCGCCGGGTTGTGGAAGGTGGGAATGAGGTACAAAAGCTTGGCGTTCGGATTTTCGATCACGGCTTTTTCAAGCGCATCGGTATCAATGCCGTCTTCAGCAAGCGGCACGCCGACAAGACGCGCACCGTTCGAACGGAAAGCGTTGAGCGCGCCGATAAAGGAAGGGTCTTCGCAAAGAACCACGTCCCCCTCGTTGCACATCACCTTGCAGGCAAGCTCAATGCCCTGCTGACCGCCCGATACCACAAGAAGGGTGTTGCCCTCTTTTTGGCAGCCGAATCGCTCGGCAAGACGGTCTTCAAGCTGTTTTCGAAGCTGCGGATAGCCTTCGGTGATACCGTATTGGAGCGCCTTGGTGGCATCCTTTTCCAAAATTTCCTGTGCGAGCAAAGCAAATTCTTTTGCGGGAAATGACTCTGCCGCAGGGTTGCCCGCCGCAAACGCAATGATGCGCGGGTCGGTCAAACTCTTAAAAATTTCACGGATAGCAGAAGGCTTCATCACCTTCAGCTTGTCCGAAATGTTGTATTCCATATGATATAATCTCTCTTTCTCAGTCGCTCTCTGTCCCGTACAGAGAGTATTACAGATTATTTTATCATTTTCATCGGGATATTTCAAGAGTAAAAAGGAAAAATACTTGAAAAAGAGAAAAAAATATGCTACTATAGATAAAAGAATGTCAGTTGACAATGAGCGAAAGGCATATAGAACCGATTATGAACGAAAACCAAGAAAATCTCAACCTCTCCCCCGAGGAAGAAAATGAAAAAAAAGACCTGACCCGCGAAGCCAATACCCAAAAGCAAGAAGCGGCGCAGGCTGCCGAAGACACCCAAAAGGCAAGAGAATCCTTTGAAGGGGGCGATGTCGGCACAGAACATCCGCACGAAGAAAAAGACACCTCGTATATGGATGAATATGTTGAAAACAAGAAAAACAAGCTCTCTATCGGCAAGATCTTAAAATACATCTTCTACGGCATCATTCTTTTTGTGTTTATCCTGAGCATTTACCGCATCTTCGTGCAGAACCGCGACCATGCCGACTATCTTGTTTGGACAGACGAAGCGATCAAGGCGTATGAAGAAAACGGCAAACTGACCGTTTGGACGCAGGAAATGTCCAGCTTCACCTTTGCCCTTGAGCGCGACGAAAACGGCATTCCGATCAAAGAAAACGAATATGTGTACCTCTATTCTCCTTTCAGCGAGCGAGAAGTCATCCGCCCCATCGAAGGTACCACCAAAACCGAAACTGTCAGCTTCCGCGGTGTGTATAAAGTCAGCGGACCGATGTATATTGAAGAAACCAAGCAGTTCATCCTCACCTTCCGCGTCAACCGCACAGCGGGCGATGTGCTGAAAGAACTGTACCACCTCGACACCAAGCCGAGCGGTGACAGTTACATCTTCACATTAGAGGATAATAAAGGCAACACCTATACCGACTACGACTATGTCACCTTCACCGAAAACTCCTACTATTTCTACCGCATCGTCTTTAACGGCGTCAACTACCCGTTCTTCAAGAACTATCTTGATGTTAAGGAAGAGGATATTCTGGAACTCAAGCTGAACATCTTCTATAAGGACCTCTACAATATTTCAAGTCCGGTTGATACCATGACAGTCGGCAATAATCTGATCACACCCGACAAATACGATCTTGACGATGCGCTTCCCGCCAAAAAGCCTTCCGATCTGCACGAAGGCTACGACTGGTCCAAAGAATACCCATCAAAAGACTAATCCCACGAAAAAGGAAATCGTTTATGAAACTGTCTCCCCAAGAAACAACCTTCGCTTACCGTTGCCCGCACTGCGGTGCTGTCGTTTTCAGCCTGATCGGCATCTTTGCGCTCTCGGGCGATATGTTAAAACTTCGCTGTTCCTGCGGCAAAAGCGAAACGGTCATGAATTATACACAGGATAAAAAGATCCGCCTTACCGTTCCCTGCATTGCCTGCCCCAAACCCCACTACTTCACACTCGGTCAGAACAGCTTTTTCACAAGAGAAAGCGGCGTATTCCGTCTGCCTTGCCCTTACACAGGCATTGATATTGCCTTTATCGGCAAAAAAGAAGCCGTATCCGAAGCGGTAGAAAAAGCCAACGACGAACTGCTTGCCCTGATGAAAGAATCGGGTATGCAGGATCTTTCGGCAATGCGAGGCGAGGAGGAAGAAGACGATCTTCTTTCCGAAAATCCGCTTCTTGACGACGTGGTTTTCTTCACACTCAAAGACCTTGAAGCAGACGGTGCCATCCACTGCAACTGCCACGAGGAGAATGGCGAATACACATACCGTCTCCACCACGGCAGAGTGACAATTGAATGTGAAAAATGCGGTGCTATGGCTACCCTTCCCATGTCGGGCATCAACTCGGCAGACAGTTTTCTTTCGCTCGACTCCTTAACACTCGAATAAAACAAAGTGTAACAAAAGAAGCCTCTCTTCATAAGATGATACAGGAAGCCCAAACGCTTTCTGATCAATCTGAACTATCGGAGGTTCCCTATGAACTGTCTTTGCCGTTTATTCGATGATTCCACTCTTTGGCTGATCATCATCGCCGTCATTCTCATCGCCTTTTTCTGCAACAACGGATCCGGTTGCGGATGCGGCTGCGGTTGCGATTACGGTAACCGTTCTTCGAACAACGGTTGCGGTTGCGGTTGCAACTAAACAGCTAACCTTTGTTTGTTTGGCTGTCTGCTGTCAAGGCAGACAGCCATTTTTTTGTGGCAAATGCCGAAACATACTATTTGTGCAAAAAAAACATAAAAACCCCTTGATTTTTTTCTCATTTTGTATTATCATATATCTGTATGTTGTTATGGGGTTAATTATACCCAAAAAACAGCATCACGGATAAAATAAAAAGCGTGAAAATACACAAAGTTTGTGTATGCATAAAAGGAGACCAGATATGCGTAATTTTAGAAGAATCGGTGTACTGACCTCGGGCGGCGATGCCCCCGGTATGAACGCTGCAGTCAGAGCTGTTACAAGATATGCTCTTGCAGGCGGCGTCGAGGTCTTCGGCGTATATGAAGGATATAAAGGTTTGATGGAAGGCAACATGCGTCTCTTTAACGAACGTGATGTTTCCAACATCATTTCCCGCGGCGGTACTGTACTGTATTCGGCAAGAAGCGATGAATTCCGTACCGAAGAAGGCTTGCAGAAAGCCATCAAGACCTGTCGCGACAACAACATCGACGGTATCGTTGCCATCGGCGGCGACGGCACCTTCCGCGGTGCCACCGACCTCACCGCAAGAGGTCTTCCCTGCATCGGCATTCCCGGCACCATCGACAATGACATCACCGCCACCGAATATACCATCGGTTGCGATACTGCTATGAACACCACCCTTGAAATGGTTGACAGATTGCGCGACACCTGCGAATCTCACGCCCGTTGCAACGTGGTTGAAGTCATGGGCAGAAACGCAGGCTATATCCCGCTTCATGCCGGTCTTGCCGTTGGCGCATCCGCTATTCTGATTCCCGAGATCCGTTTTGACGAAGATGAAGTCATCGAAAAACTCATGGTTTCCAAGGAATACGGTAAGCGTAATTTCATCATTTTGATTTCCGAAGGTCTTGGCAACTACGGCGAAGGCCTGTCCCGCCGCATTGAAGAGCGCACAGGCATCGAAACCCGTTTTGCCCGTCTTGCCCACGTTGTCAGAGGCGGCTCGCCCACACTGCGCGATCGTGAGATTGCTTCCGAAATGGGTGTCGAAGCAGTCAAGCTTCTCCTTGCCGGCAAGAGCAACCGCGTTGTCTGCATGAGAAACAACAAGATCGTGGATATCAACATTGCTTACGCGCTCACGCTTGACAGAATGTACAAAGGTAAGCTCAAACCCGAAGAGCTTGAACCCTACAGCGAAAAGGAAATCAAGGAAATGCGCGACTACTGCGCTAAAAAACGCGCCGAAATGGAACGCTTCTATAAGATCAACCTTGACATCTGCAAATAAAAAGGTTTATAAAAAAGGTATTGTGACCGACATGAAGTCACAATACCTTTTTTTGAATTATACACCGTATTTGATCTTGATTCTCTGCAGTTTGTCTCCAAACGGTTTTGAGAGAAAGAACAAGAACAGAAAATTGGATATAGCGTATAACAGCGTGTGCGGAGAAGCGGTCACAATGGCGGAAAGAAACACTGACAGATCGAGTTGATCATAGTACCAAAGCACCGTCCAAATATCCATCAGCACCGAGAAAGCAATTCCCGAAACAACACCAAAGAGCAAAAGGAACACCCTGTTTTTTTTCAGTGGCATTGCCAAAAATCCCGCAATCAGTCCAACAAGCCCCCATGCAAGCATTTGAAACGGCGTCCAAGGACCTTGACCAAAATAGAAATTAGAGAGAAGCGCCGAAAAAGCGCCCACCATAAACCCCGCCTCACTGCCAAGATAAAGCGCCGTGATCACCGTCAAAGCGGTAACAGGCTTGAAAAGCGGAATCAAGCGCCCGACCACCGAAAGCGCGATCATGACCGAAACGATCACAATTCGCCTTGTGCCGATCTCTTTTCTCTCAAAGCCTGCAACAAAGAAGACAACCGTGAGAATTGCCACGAACAGCGAAACAAAAATATGCCTTTTTTCATCCAAGATCAGTGTTCCGGCAACTGCCGCTGACGGAATCAGAACAAACGGAATGAGAATTTTGAGAGCAGTTCGAAGAGTTGGACTTCTGACTTCAAGCATCGCCGTTCCCCTTTCTGCCGTTCGCCCTGCACAGCTCGGCAATATCCTCTACCGTAACAGCGTTGGCATAATATCCCTTGATCATACGGGAGGCGGCTGTGGTATAAAAGCTGTTTTCCGAAAAGAATTCGCGCGGTGTTCCCACCGAAACAATATTGCCGCGAAAGAATAAAGCACATCTGTCGGCACACATGGCGGCAAATTCCACGTCATGTGTCACGATCAGTACAGTCACACCGTTTGTCTTTAACTTTTGCAAAACACCGATCAAGATGCGTTTCTTTTCACCGTCAAGCCCTTTGGTCGGCTCATCCATCAGCAATAGGCGCGGCTTGGTGGCAAGCACCTTGGCAAGCGCCACAAGCTGCCCCTCTCCGCCCGAAAGATCGTAGGGATGTTTGTCCAAAAGATGCGAAAGATCAAACGGAAGCATCGAGATATCTGCTTTGGCATCCTCTAATTCTTCCCGAACAGTATTGCACAGAAATACGCTTTGAATGTCTTGCGGCAAAAGCGTCAAACAATTCTGATACAGTTCCCCGCCCGTATAGTCTTTGAGTTTTTTATCAAAGACGCGTATCTGTCCGCTGTATATTTTCCGTACCCCCGCAGCGCAGGAAAGTGCCGTTGTCTTCCCCGAACCGTTACCGCCGAGAATGCAGAAGATCTCATTCTCATAGACGGTGAAGCTCAGACCTTTTAACACATCGGGAAGCGCCCTTTCATAACGGAAAAACACATCCCGAAAGGCAAGCGCCTGTCTTTGGCTGTGTGTATATGCCGCCTCAACGATCGATTGGATCCTGTTTTGATACCGGGACTCCACAAAGCGTCTGCCCTCGCGGACAGTCAACGGACACGCGCCATCTGCAGACAGCGCGTGATACACCCTTGCCGCCGTCGGCATAGATTCAAGCAAAGAATCCTCCGCTTTCAAATCGGCAATCACCTCTCTCGGCGAGCCGTTGTGTGTCAATACGCCGTCTTGTATCACAAGTAATTTGTCACACATCGGAATGACCTCTTCCAAGCGGTGCTCCACAATCATAACGGTCAGAGAAAAATCGCGGTTGAGCTTTTTCAGCGTGGCAAGAAAATCCGAAGCGGCAATGGGATCCAGTTGCGATGTCGGCTCGTCAAGAAGAATCATTTCGGGGTTCATCACCATAACCGAGGCAAGACTCAAAAGCTGTTTTTGCCCCCCGGAGAGCGTGGAAACATCCCGCTCAAACCAATCTTCAATCCCAAAATAAGATGCCATTTCCGCCACTCTGCGCGCAATCACACTTTGCGAAAGCCCCAGGTTTTCAAGACCAAAAGCAAGCTCGGAATAAACTTTATCGGTCACGATCTGCTCATCGGGGCGCTGTGCCACAAAACCGATCTTCTCGGGCGCGATCTCTGCAATGGGTTTGCCAAAAAAGGTGATCTCTCCGATCTCACTGCCACTTGGTGCGATCTCACGCTTAAACCGACGCAGCAGCGTGGATTTTCCGCTTCCCGTTGCACCGCACAGCACAACAAACTCGCCCGAATCAACCGTAAAACGCACATGATTCACACAAGGACGCTCACACATCGGATAGGTAAAACTCAAATCTTTGACTGCAAGTATTTCCATTGTAAGCGTTCCTCCGTTTCCAAAACGATCGGCAATACGGCAAGCACGCCGTATGCCGTATATGCCGCCATACCAAGCGGCGTCAGACTGCCCCATTCAAGGGTGGGATAGAAGATGAAATCAAGTGCGCCAAACGCCATTCCGATCACGGTCAGCGCAGAACACGTCAGTGTAGCAAATAAAAGCAAAGCATCGCTTTTTCTGAACCGAAACAGTGTAAAATAGGTTCTTCGGCGTTTGCCGTATCCTCGCGCTGCCATACTGTCCGCAGTGGTGATCCCGTTTTCAAGCGCCCATGTGATCAAAACCGAAAACACGCGCAGATCGCTTTTGATCTTGTCAAGGATATTGTCTTCCTTGTAAAGTCCAAGGGCTTTTTGGCTTTCGGCTATTGTTTTGGCTCTTTCGCGAAACAGCGGAACATACCGAAGTCCCATGGAAAGGATCAAAGCTAACTTCGGCGAAAGCGACCCAAATACATACAGAAGCTTATCTCGCGTCATGATCTCGCTGAAACTGCGGAATAAATAGAGTACCGTAACAAGGATTCCCCCGCTGACAACACCGTAAATAACCGCCTCAAGTGTAATCGGCGAATCGTTGATCACAAACAAAACGGTTTTGCCGTTGTGTGAGAATAAAGGATTGATCAGCGCAAGCAGTACAAACAAACCCAAATAAAACAAATGCGATTTCAGTGATACGCTTTTGCTTCTGATCAAAGTGTACGAAAAAGCACCGAGAAAAGCGAGAAGGAGAAGCACAGGATTCAGAGAGAACATCAAAATACCGATCACAGACAGAAAATACACCGTGATCACAATAGGATTACAGGTTTCAAACGATCTCATAGTCTTCTCCAAGATTTGTCGAGTAATGCCACTCGATCACATCGCCGTCTTTCAGCTTGTATTCGCTTGCACCGACCGACACACGCTCACCGTTCACCAAATACACCCATCCGGACAGATCGCCGTAATCAAGCTCATACAGGTAGTTAATGCCCGAAATATAAGCGTACTTGGCATTGCCATCATTTTCAAGCTGTATCTTGTGCTTTCTTGCGGCTTCGGTGAGAATGGTATAAACGCTGTCACCCTCGGCAATCGCAAACTCGGTCACATCCAAAATGATTCCGTTTGCGGGAATATGTTCGGCACGCCCTGCCACGGCATCGCATCGAATGGTTAGTGTGACCGTACCGATGGCATTCTCTTTCACTTCATCCTCGCCGTTATAATACTCGTCTGCCGACTGAAAATCAGTAACACACACAAGCGTAAGAGCCGCCGCAGTAACAAGCAGAACCGCAATATAATTCTTAATATGCCGTTTTTTCAAAACGAACAGAAGAACACACAAAAAGCCGCCGATTCCCACCAAAATCAGGCTCACCCACCATTTGTAAGCGCCCGTGGATTCAGTGGGCTCCTCCCGATCGGTTTCGGGGGTGTTAGACGGAACTGTCGGCGCAGGTCTTGCCTTTTCGGGGTCAGCATGATCAAGGATATACAAGGGTGATTTTCCGTCCTTCAAGCGTAAATACGAAACCATGGCACATAAGGTCTGCACGGTTGCATGCCCATTCGCTTCGCCGCCTTCTTGATGGCAAAATTCACCGCTTGGCAGTTTGTATGTTTCAATGCCATCAAAAAGATCATTCCCGTTTTTGATAAATCTTTCGTCTGTTTTGGCATCGATACCGAGTGATGACAGTGCCACAAGCACTTGAGATGTGCTTTCGGGATTGGGTACACCGTAGCTTGCATAATCGCCGCCGTCAAGCTGTTTTGCCGAGAGGAAAGCAAGCGCTTTTTCCACAGCGGCTTTGATCTCGTCATCGGTTTTATAGTAGGGCGCAAGTGCCTGTACCGTCATGGCGGTAGCATCCACGTCGCCGTACTGCCCCGTAATCGCCCAACCGCCGTCGGCACACTGTAAGGAAAGCAGCTTTGCCGTAACATCCGAAACGGTGTATGTGTCACTCTTGTATCGGTTGTTCAAAAGATGCAGACCGAACACCCAGCTCATCAGCCCTTGCTTACCGATCGAATCATTCACGGTCTTCAGAATATAGCCATCGGTGCTTCCCACGGCGGCAAGGCAAAGCGCATATTTTAAGTTTGACGAGGCAGAGCTGACCGTATTATCTTTCAAATATGCAAGTAACGCCGACTCGTAAGATGAAAAGTCGTACTCTTTGTATTGAGAGAGTGCCAACACATACCACTCCGCACCGTCTCCGGGGTTTTCGGTCAATTGCCTGTCAATCCATCCTTGAACGTCGGATGGAACAATACCATCAAAAAGCGCCTCAGCGCCTGCTCCGCACGGTATTGCTCCCAGCAGCAAAACAATTGCAAGAAAACAGATCCATGCGAAAAAAAGCGTATGTTTCATGCTTATTTAACTGTAACCAGGCAAACAGGCGGAACAAGGGTTGCACTTGTGCTGATTGCGCTGACAACAAAACCGCCCGTATTGTCAAAGGTGATTGTCACCTTTCCCTGCGCATCGGTTTTATATGCGGTGGTTTCGCCGTTGATGGTGATGGCAGCACCCTCAACAGGAAGTGTAACGGGATTCCACTCCGCATCGTATCCTGCACAACAGAGCGTCAGCTCAAGTTCGCCGTTTTTCAAAAGCTCTGCACGATTGATATGGAAGAAACTATAGCTATCGCTCCAAGTGGTTGCATCGGCATACACAAAGGCATATACCGAATCGCCTTCCTTCACTTCATCCGAAAGACCAAACGCGGAGGCGTTGTTCAGATAATAGCCGAATGAACCGCTGTTATCACCCCAAAGCGTTCCCAAAGACAATCCGAACTGCTCGTGCGTATATGACGCATATCCGTCCGCTGCACCGCCTTCGTATTCAGCATCGTGTGCCGCAAACAAAGCTTCATCCATGTTGATCTTGCCATCGTCGATTTTGTCTTTTGCCAGAACAGTTTCCTGTGTCATAACAAGTGTGCCTTTGTTGGAAATGGTCACGTACACGTTAAATGCAGTCGTTGCCGTTTGACCGCAGCCATAATCGCAAAGACGGTCAACATCACTGCCGTCAGCGTGTTCGCCCATCGTCTCTTCGCAGGTGTCGCACTTGTGGTTTTTGTCGTTGTCTTTGCATTCGTGTGTTCCGCAAGCCACCATGGTCACAGAAAGGCTGAGCACCAACATAAGAGCACAAAGCAGGGTTAGGATTCTTTTCATTTTGGTTTTCCTTCTTTCATGTTTGATTTATATAAATAAAATCTATATACCATTCTACTTGATAAAAAAACGCCTTTACTGTCAAAACAATAAAAGCGTAGCTATCCTGTTGGCAAAAATAGGCATAGTTGCCCCTTTCCCCCAACAAAAACGGCTACGCTTTTCAGATCCAAAAACGTCCGCGCTAAAATGCGCATCACCTTCGCCTATGTTTGGTGAGTATTCCGACTGATAAGCCAAAAACTTAATTACGGTAATGACAGTTGCGACGGATTTGCACCGAACTTCCCTCTCATCCGCCAAAGGCGGAACCAAACTGCGAAACAGATTCAATTAAGTTCATTATAACACTTTTTTCAAAAAAGTCAAGAAAAAAGCGCCGAGGAAACACCTCGCCGTTTCAGATTGAAGACAAAAGGAATTTCGTGTTTTGCGAGATTTCTTTTTGTATGATTCATGATTACCAATCAAAGTTTATATTCTGCATAATGCCCTCCTCATCCACCACTGTCGTGGTCCCCTTTCTCCCCCGGAGAAGGCTCTGACGGGAATGATTTTTTGTTTAATCAAGTGAGTTTAAAAATTTGATTGCTTAAAAGCCATCTGTGTCAATGCCTTCTCCGGGGGAGAAGGTGGCACGTGGGTTATCCGCGTGACGGATGAGGAGGGCATCAACAAAATAAGAATATTTGATTTGTTAATTGTCTCCGTATCCAAATAAAAGTATGACAACGTCACCGAAAGGTGGCTTTGCTTTTAGAATGCTGTTCTCAACAATCGTATTCAATCACCTCATCCGTCACGCTTTGTATCATAGAAAAAACGGATGAGGTGTACACGCCTTTTCTATTCAAGTTTTTTCATAAAACCTATTGAAATCACACTTCCGATATGCTAAAATATATATGTCACACAAACAGAATGTTCGGAACCAGGGGTAGGCTCCTTCCAAGGGAGAACGGTACCCTTTTTGAACTATACGTAATTTTCGGATTTTGCAAAAAAGCAAGCTCCTCTAATTGCGTATGGTTTATACTGTATTTCCGATTAGTTTGTGTGACAACAATCGGAGTTTGCTTTTTCATGTGTACGACTTCGGTTGTGCACATTTTTTTATTGTAAGGAGAAACACGCATGAAAAAAGCCATTGTTTCACTCATCCTTTTGTTAGCGCTTTGCCTTACTTGCTCCTGCGGTAATACCGCTACAACAACCGAAGCGAAAACTATGCCCAAAAAGCCCACAAGCGAAGGTTTGGCTTTCAATTTGAATGAAGATGGCAGCGGATATATGGTAACCGGCAGAGGCACTTGTACAGATGCTTACACCGTTATACCCAAAACACACAAAGGCTTTTTGGTGACGTGCATTGGTACAAACGCGTTTTACGATAGCTTCAACCTTAAGTCTGTTACACTCCCCGATAGTATAACAGAGATTAAAACGTATGCGTTCTATCGTTGTAACAGCCTTACAAAAATCACAATTCCTGACAGCGTGACCGGCATTGGCGCGTATGCATTCAGCGATTGCAAAAATCTCACCATCTATTGCGAGGCAGAAAGCAAGCCCGATGGATGGGACAAGAGCTGGAACATTTCTAATTGCCCCGTTGTTTGGGGCTACAAAGGCTAAAAGAAATCAACCCCGAAGGTTCACTCCTTCGGGGTTGTTGTTCTATTACAGAAACGCCTTTGCGATCTTTTCGCGCAGATTGATGAGGAATGCGCGATCCTGCGGATATTCCTTGAAGGTCAACGGACCGACAACATCTTCAAGCAAGAGTTTTTCTGCCGCTTCTCTTCCGAATTTTTCTTCGTACAAAGACAAAGCGCGCATATCGTCAACCGCTTCGCGAAGCGCGTTCAAGCGCATCGATTCCCATGCGTTGCCGTCCATACCGGGGTAAACGAGGAAGCAATCGCCCGAAGGAGTGAAGTAACCGCCGTCGGGATAACCAAACGGGTCAAGCTGTGCACGCGAATGGCAGGAATTGTAGAAGTTGTATCCCCAATGCAAGAAACCCTCGATGTTGTAGAGATACAGCTGAACACCGAGGATTCTTGTTCTCCACAAAGGCATGGAGATCGAACGGTCGGCAACACCGGCAAGACCGCCGCCGCAGTGATAGACCCAAAGATTCGGCACGCCGTTTTCCACAAAGGTCATGGCGTTTCTGGTGTTGGGTGCAGGTCTTTCAATCGCGCCCATGCTGTAGAATTCATATTCCGAAAGCGCATCGATGATCGGATAGCCTTCAAGGTGCTTGCCGATGATCTCTTTGCAGGTCTTGTAGTGCTCAAGGATACGAAGACCGGGCTCGTCGGATACGTGGAAATAGCACTTATGGTCAAGTCCGCGTTTCTTGAATTCAGCGAGAATGGCAGGGATAAACTGATCAAGGAAGTTCACATAGGCGTCTCCGGTAGAGGGGGTATCCCAACCGAAATACTTCACCTTTCTGCCGTTGACCTTCACAACGATCTTCGGTGCCGCCTTGGCGCCCCACTGTGTGAAGAAGTGCGGAATTTCAAAATACTCCACGCCGCAAGCAAGTGCCATGTCGATCCAGCGGTGCAGTTTTTCAAAGCCAAAGGCAAACTTGCCTTCTTCCACAAGCTCAATATCAGCAAGCTGTGTGGTGAGTCTTTCGCCGCCCACGTAAGTATCAAGCTCAGGGGTGAAAAGAGGTGTCAGGATCATATTGATACCGTTTTTCACCGCCGTCTTCATAAAGCTTTCGATCAGCTTCCAATGCTTTTCCGAAAAAGCCTTGACATGATAATGATTAGCAATGCAGTCGGTATAGAACCACTCGGTATGAACGAGCTTCTGCTTGGGAAGCTCAGCACCGACAACGGTCACGTTAGCCGTCACCTCACCGAGAGTTTCGTCTTTTTCGGTAATGGCGATCGAAAGGTCATATTCCCCTGCCGCAAAGCCTTCGGGCAGTTCAACATCAACCCAAATGGCATGAGTCTGATTACCGGGAAGCGATACGGCGTTCGGATAGATGAACGGACGGATCATATCGGGGTAAGCGCCCGGCTCGGTTTTGATAAATTCACCACCGGGCAGTGTGTTATAGGTCGGGAACATATTGAGAACGTTGTTTACAATGCGAAGCTTGGCATAAGGCGCAAGCGCACCGCTGACACTGACCGGGTTCCAACGGCGAATATCGTGTCTTGTATCATCCGAGCGATACATGACCTGAAAAGACAAGCGTTCGTTCAAGAACATATAAAACTTTGTTTTTTCGGGTTTGTCTTCGGGTAAATCGTTCCAAAAGCACTTTTCCAGCGAGGATACGATCTTCATTTCAAGATTCATAGTAAAGTCTCCTTTATATTGTTTTTAATACCCAAGAACTCACTTTTATTATAAAGTTTTTTTCGTTTTTGTCAAGTTTTTTGAAATATTTTTTCTTCCTATTTTTATTTGACAAATCTTTTCCGATATGCTATCATAAAGGAAAGAAATGACAAGTGAGGCACAGTATGCTGACAAAAACCTATTCCGCCGCCCTCTTCGGCGTTGACGGCATCCCCGTTACCATAGAAACCAAATTTGATGATAAACTCCCCAAATACGAGGTTGTGGGCTTACCCGACAACGCCGTGAAGGAATCGAACGAGCGCATTTACAACGCCATCGTGTCAAGCGGCTTCAAGTTTCCTTACGGTTCGATCGTCATCAACTTAGCCCCCGCCGACATCAAAAAGACAGGCTCGTCCTTTGACCTTGCCCTGCTTGTGGGCATATTGAGCGCGGGACGCATCATCAAAACCGATGTTTCGGACAAATGCTTTTTGGGTGAGCTTTCGCTTTCGGGCGAGGTGCGCCCCGTGCGCGGTGTTTTATGTATGTGCATTGCCGCCGCCAAAAACGGCATCAAAAGCGTATGGGTGCCTGCCGAAAACGCCGCCGAAGCCTCTGCCGTTGCCGGCATTGAGGTCTATGCCGTAAAGAATGTTGCAGAGCTTGTTTCCATGCTGAACGGCTTTACCGAAGCGGTTCCCACCCGTTTTGACTCCGCCGCCCTTGCCAGAGAAAAGAAAGCCGACACACGGCTTGATTTTGCCGACGTGAAAGGACAGGAAAGGGCCAAGCGCGCCATTGAGATTGCCGCCGCGGGCGGTCACAATATCCTTTTGATCGGCCCTCCCGGCACGGGCAAATCAATGCTTGCCAAGCGCATCCCCTCGGTGCTTCCCGAAATGACCTTTACCGAAGCGCTTGAGACCACGCAGATCCATTCGATCGCGGGCACGCTTCCCCACGGCAGAGCGCTTCTCACCACGCGCCCCTTCCGCTCACCGCACCACACCATGTCGGCAGTTGCCCTCTCAGGCGGCGGCTCGATCCCCGTCCCCGGAGAAGTGTCACTTGCCCATAACGGTGTTCTCTTCCTCGACGAGCTTCCCGAATTTTCCAAATCGGTCACCGAGACCTTGCGTCAGCCGCTTGAAGACGGCGCCATCACCATCAGCCGCGCGCTCGGCAGATTCCGCTTTCCCTCCTCGTTCATGCTCGTCTGCGCCATGAACCCTTGCCGATGCGGCTATTTCGGTCACCCCACTCGCCCCTGCAGCTGTAAACCGACCGAGATTCAAAAATATATGTCCAAAATTTCGGGTCCGCTTCTCGACCGCATTGACATTCAGATCGAAGTGCCTTCGCTTTCCTTTGAAGATCTCGCCGATACCACGCCTGCCGAAAGCTCCGAGGCAATTCGCGAGCGCGTCAATGCCGCACGCAAATTTGCCGCTTCGCGTTTTCAAAAGGATGGACTGAGTCTTCACGCCAACAGCGCCATGACAGCGCCCGATATCCGTAAATACTGTAAGCTCGACGAAAGCGGCACTGCTATCCTAAAAGCCGCCTTTGATTCAATGGGGCTTTCCGCGCGCGGTCACGACCGCATCCTGCGTGTGGCGCGTACCATTGCCGACCTTGCGGGCAGCGAAGACATCACTGCCGTTCATATTGCCGAAGCGATTCAGCTTCGCTCGCTTGACAGAAAATATTGGTAATAGAAAGGGTATCCAACATGAAATTCAAGATCCACAATCCCCTTGATGAGAATTGGTATGCCGACCCCGAAGCACGTTTTTACAACGGCAAGTATTATATCTACGTCACCCACTCCCTGCCCTACGAGCAGCAGAAAAATCACACCTGCTTCATTTCCGAAGACTTAACCCATTGGGAAAAGAAAGAAAACATCATCGATATGTCAGGCTTCCCCTGGGTATGGCGCGCGACTTGGGCGCCCACGATTGAAGAAAAAGACGGCAAATACTATTACATCTTTGCCACCAACGATATCCATAAAGACAACGAGCCCGGAGGACTTGAAATTGCAGTCGCCGACTCCCCCGAAGGCCCTTTCCAAGCACTGCTCGACCGTCCGCTTGTGAACACCTTCCACCATGGCGCACAGCCGATTGACGCACATCTTTTCAAGGACTCCGACGGCACAATGTACCTCTACTACGGCGGTTGGGGTCACTGTAACATTGCCAAAATGACCGACGATATGAAAGGCTTTGTTCCTTTTGAGGATGGCGAGATCTTCAAGGAAATCACCCCGCCCGAATACGTCGAAGGCCCTTGCATGATGAAACGCGGTGACAAATACTACTTCATGTGGTCGTCTGGCGGCTGGGGCAACGGCACCTACCGCGTGAATACCGCCATTGCCGACACACCCTTCGGTCCTTTTACCGACTATCACACCATTCTCTCCACAGGCGACAGCAAGATTGCCAACGGCCCCGGCCACAACGGCTTTTTGTATCTTGAAGAGGACGATCAATACTTAATGGTCTATCACCGCCACCGCCCACATCTTCGCGATGGCAACGCACGCTTTCTCTGCATCGACCGCCTCGATATGGATGAGAACGGCAACCTCCTCCCCGTCACCATGACCGAAGATTGGAGTTATGAAAGTTGAATTAACAGAAAAGGAGCTTCGTTTGGAAGCTCCTTTTTGCATATACAATATTGGATTAACAGCAAAACCGACCCTTTGTAGGGCGGGGGCTTGCTCCCGCCGTGGATAAACAAATGCACTCTTTCAAATCTTGATTGTAAAACGGCGGGAGCAAGTGTACAGCCCTACAGTACACTGTGTCATTCTCCCAATCAAATCACATTCACAATCAAAAAAACAAGACCCCTTGCGGAGTCTTGTTCTGCATTACTGCTTATTTCTTGCCTGTGCTTTCAGGCGGTTGGCGGTATTGAGGATGGTTTTTCTCAGACGGATGTTCTTGGGGGTCACTTCGATGAGTTCGTCTGCGGCAATATACTCGATCGCCTCTTCAAGCGACATCTGACGGGGAGGTGTGAGGATCAGCTTTTCGTCAGCGCCCTTGGAACGGATGGCAGTCAGCTGCTTGGTCTTGCAAGGATTTACGGTAATATCACCGATCTTGGGATTTTCGCCCACGATCATGCCCTCGTAAACAG
>JAFQNZ010000094.1 GCA_017395715.1 Clostridia bacterium
GGACGAGGAAAACGGAAATGCGGTAAGATATGCCGTTGCGGACGTAAAAGCGGCGTTTGACGCATATCAGGGTGGTGAAGATCTTTATAACGCACAGCCTCCTGCGGGATCGACCGCGATGAACGTTGATTTTCATCCTACGGCTGCAGGGCACGATTTGCTCACCGTTACATTCAAACAGACGTTCTCACTCTATGAGATCGTACCTCACGAATGTGAGCATACAGGTGGCACGGCAACTTGCAAGGACAAGGCGATTTGTGTGATGTGCGGCGAAGAATACGGCGGTAATCCTCCGCATATTGACGCGGACGAAAATGGTAAGTGCGATATTTGCAATCATGAAGCAGGTGGTTCAAGCGTGGATGATCCCACAGATAATGGCGATCATGAAGCAGGTGATTTAGGCGCGGATGATCCCACAAATACCGGCTATCCCACCAATTATGACGGACTCGAAACTTGGGTGACCGTTCTCATCGCAGTTGGTTCCGCTCTCGTTCTCGCCGGCGGCGGTTTCGCGGTATATTGGTTTGTGATCCGCAAGAGAAGGAGATAATTTGATTCAGACGGAATAGAGACATTAGAATTAAAAAGATTACGCCATCATTCCACTCGGAGCGATGGCTAACGTAAAAAAAGGCCGTCGAAAGACGGTCTTTTTGGTCAGATGTGACTTGTTTCAGCGAAGCTGAAACGCTTACGAACCTTGGTTTGCGCCATCGCTCAGCAGTATCGAAACTTCACCGTAGCGCAAACCTCAGTTCTAAGCCGAAAAAAGCGTCACACTCGTCAGCTTTAAAACCACATGCTCAAGCGCCAAAACACTATTTATGCCTATGGCTTACCGTACCAGACCTTCTCTGAAATACTCAGATAATGAACCCAACCCCTGCAAACACACATTAACACAAAAAACCCTTACAGCGGATGCTTTGATGCTGCTGTAAGAGGTTTCTTGTGTTTGATAAAACGATTTTTATTTTTTGATTACATCAAATGAACTGTTCGTTTCGCCAACTATTACAGATGCCATGTTTCTACGTCGATCGAATATGGAAGGGTATTTGGATCGGCGTTTACTCCCCAATCCGAAAGACTTCTTACCTTGGCATACCCTACATAACTTACAGTTGCATCCCATTGATCCGTCTTTACGAGAATGGTTTTATACACAAGAATTTCATTTTCCGTTCCTACGGTCGTTGATAAATAGTTCGATGAAAAGGTGTAGGAATAATACTCGGTGTCCGATATTTTTTGTATGCAGTAATATAATCCGTGTGTATTGTTTTTGGGGTCGAGTATAAACTTTAAGTTGCCCCCTGTAATCTTTTGATTCGAGTAGATTACCGGTTGACTGTTCAAATAATTGTGTATTAAAGTACCGGTGGGTTCATTAAGCCCATAGCCCTTTTGCCCTGTATTCAATATAAGGTCAACTAAAGTATAATGATCTCCGCCAAGCTCGCTTTCTGTGTTACTGCCGCCGGGAAGAATTTCTTCAGGTGAGTATTCAAAGTCATTCAAGGGAATAGAAAGCTCCAAGTTGCCGGGAGTGGGGCCTATGGTGGCATATTTCCATGTAGCGTAGGCTCCTCCGACCGAAAGTAAAAACAAAAAGCAAAGGAGAGCCGCAGACGTACGAAATATACTTTTAATCATCGTATGTTTCTCCATTGGCTTCGATTTCGTCTTCTTGGTGCGTTTGGGTGTTTTGAGATGCAAGAAGAATCGTCAATCGTTCCATACGCGCCTTCTCCATTTTTTTCTCCAATACCGGAAATACAATCATAGCTGTTACAATCAACAACACACAAAGCCATCCCGGCGGAGATTGCATAAAGAGAATGAAGCTACCGATAAAGGGCGTTCGGTTTCCCCGATAGATACCACGCATCTGTTCATAGAGAACAGGAAAACGGTCCGGGTGTTCAACTGCATCGCCTTGCAATCGAAAATAACGGCAATCGGGATGCGCGGCATTCGGCTCTTGAATCTCAACAATACGGTGAACAAGCAGGATACCGTCTACTTCATAGACAACGATGTCGTATAGTTCCAACTCCATTTCGTCCGGAAGCTTTTCGATTTGGATAAGATCAAAGGATTGAATCTGGTCATCGAGATGGTTTTGATCCAAATAAGCATTGGACGGATGCTTTTGCGCCATTGATCCCGTTTGAACAACGCGAAAGCTTGGCAATGTGCCGCAATGGGAATTTTCAGTGTAGCGTATCCAAATTGAACTTATGAACATCAAAACGAAAATCAAACAGATTGTACAGGAAAAGGCATAGTTGGCAATTTTTAGATATTTATTCTGTTTTTTTGATTTTTTCTTTGCATCATCCGCAAGGATCTGTTCATCATCTAATCCACCCCGAATAACACGCAAGGAGAGTTTCATAATGAAATAGATACAACCTGCTGAAAGAGCTATCAACAAAACGAAAACGATTAGGCAAAGAAAAAAGACATAAAGTTCATATTGCTCCATTTTCAACCTTGTAAAATCCTAAATAACTAAATAATTGATAAGCGGCAAGAAGATCGCGCTGAACACCTTGCCGCTTAAATATAATTCTTATGAGGTGACTGTTCCGTCGGTAACACGTGCAACAATATTGCCGTTGAGGACTTCACGGAATGCGTCGTGTTCAGACTTCAGATCCTGCACAAATGTTTGACTCAGAGCAATCTGCGCTTTCAATGCAGTTTCATCCAAAGTGTAAGTGAAGCTACCGTCCTCTTCCTCATTCCAAGTAACATTCGGGCTAAATACGCCGTCAGAGGCGTTGGTAAAGGTAAAGATGCTCGTAGGGGTTCCATCGGCGGAATAATTGCCTTCTGCATCTATTTTGTACTCCATGGTGGTAGTGGTACCGAAGTACAATTCAGAAGGAACCGCGTTGTCCTTGATATTTTGCGGTGCATTGTCGGCAGGAGTGAAGGTGACCCTTAAAAAGATGGCTTCACTGTTGTTAGAGCTGAACAGCAGTGCTGCCTCGTGGTCTGTATTAAGCTGATCTATGGTCAGTACCAGATTGCTTTCAATCTTGTATGTACCATTCGCACCGGTCAACTCTGCATTGGCAATCGTAACCTTTGCCTCGGCAAAAGCATCCGCGATATCATTCGTACCGGCATAGGTCCAAGTCGCATAGACCCCGCCAACCGTGATGCAGAGCAGCAAGGCAATCAAAACATTTAATCTTCTCATCAATTGTTCCTCCTATAAAATTCAGTACTTGCATTATATATCAAAAAACAACAAATGTCAAGCGGGTAACCGATATTTTTTGTTTGTATCGTGCAAAAGAGCTTATTTTTTTGAAAAAAGAAAAAAATAATTCCCAAATTATAGATTTTTTTGTTCGGTCGGTTTGATGCAGCCTGTTTCGGCAAAGCGAAACACTCCAATCGGCGCAGCCCTCCGCCGGCGCCCCCAAATACGTGACCGGACTTGCGAACCGTTTGTTTGATCAAGCGCGGCCCTCCGCCGGCGCAAGGTCTTTGCGAGCGCAAATCACAGATTCACACGCGCAAAGACCAGCTTTGGGCGGTCTCACATCGCGAAAACAGCCCACCGGGCTGTTTTCACTTGCTCGCCCTACAACCCCAAGAGTTGCTTCGCAACACTTGGGGTTGTAGTATGGTCGCTGGTTCAAAGCAAATTACACAAAATAAAAAATGCAAACCGACAAATGTCGGTTTGCATTTTTTGGTCTGAGTGACTGGACTTGAACCAGCGGCCTCTACCACCCCAAGGTAGCGCGCTACCAACTGCGCCACACCCAGATATTCCTGCGATTTTTATCTGATTTTGAGGTATCCTCTCGAATCAGCCTATGTATTCTATCACAGGAAAAAGAATTTGTCAATATCTTTTTTGCAAAAAATATGAAAAATGTCAGTTATTTTTTTGGTTAAGTTGCGCAAGCGTCTATATCAAAATCCCGTCGCAGTGATCGACCTCATGCTGAATGATCTGCGCGGTAAAGCCCGAAAAAGTTTTCACGCGGATCTTCATGTCAGCGGTCTGATACTGCACTTTGATCGACTGGTAGCGTTTGCACTTACGCGGACCGCCAAGGAGCGAAAGACACCCCTCCTCGGTCTCAAAAGGTTTCTCTTTTTTGAGAATCACGGGGTTAAACATCGTCATGTAACTGCCGTCATCGCACACAAAGGCAATGATGCGCTTTCGCACGCCGATCATATTCGCCGCCATGCCCACGCAGCTTTCCTTGTGCGCCATCAGCGTATCGAGAAGATCCTGTGCCACAGCAAGATCATCCTTTGTCGCTTCCTCCGACTTCCCTGCCAAAAAGACAGGATCGTGCATCAATTCTTTTACCATACCAACCTCTGTCAAGTCAACCGATTCTTCTTAAAATAGCGCATTGCCAAGAGAAGTACAACCACACCGATGATCGGGAAGAGTGCCGTCACAAGCATACCGGCTTTCAGTCCCACCTGTTCGGCTGTGATGCCCAAACGCACCGAAGCCTCTTTGGCAAAGTCACTTGCCGCCACAGTATCGATCACAACGCCCATTAGCTGAGGCGCCGCCGAAGCACCGAGGTCTCCGCCCGCCGCCATCAAAGCGTAGGCGGCAACGCCCATACCGGGCAGATTTTCTTCCATCATAATGAGACTGCCCGGCCAAAGCATCGAGGTACAAAGACCTGTTAAAATGCAGGCAACAAACGCAAGCACAACATTTGACGAAAACGCCACCACGAGATAGCAAGCCGCCGCCCCGCTCATGCCGATGAGCAATACACGAAAGATACGCTTGCCAAAACGCGCGTAAGAAATGCGCATAAGACCGAGAAGCACAGCAAACATCGCAACGCCGAGAATATCGCCAAGCGCCTTTTCAATGCCAAGAGCGTTCTCCATGTAACTCGAGATCCAATTGCTCATTACATTTTCGGCACAACTGCCAAAAAAGATACAACCAACACAAAAAGCAAGCCCGACAGCTCTCTTTTTTGTACCCGAAATGCCGCCTGATGCCTCAGACGACACGAACTCAGGCATGGGCGAGAACATGAACAACACTGCCGAAAACACGGGAAGTGCCGCGAGGAAATAGATCAGATAAACCCAATTCTCAAACGAAAAGACTTTCAAAAACAGCGTACTGATCAGCACCATCGTGACAACGCCAAAGGCGTAGAGCGAATGGAGCATACTCATATCCCGCTGCGGATTCTCCGACGGCAAAGCGGCGATCGTGGGGCTGAGAAGCACTTCGGAAAGTCCCGATGCCACCGAAAAGATCACCGTGCCGATCCAAAGTCCGATATACGCGTGACTCGGAAACATCGTGGGCAAAAGCGCGTACAACCCAAGACCGAGTGAAGTCACAAGCGGCGTAAAACGCACGATTTTTTTGTAGTCAAAATGCCTCGAAAAAGCCGTGAAAACAAGATCCACCAAAAGCTGTGTGCAGAAATTCGTCAGAACCAACGTGCCGAGCAAAGTATAGGAAATCCCATACAGCTCACGGAAGGTCACAAACAAAAGCGGCGGCACACAAAAGACCGACGACATGGTAAAATATGCCGAAAAACAGGCAAATCGTGTTCGGTTGTAATGTTTCATGATGTTTTATCCTTCTTCATTCTGTGAAATGAGTACCGCACGGCAGGGCGCACCCTCAGCCCCGCCCAAAAGAAGCGGTGCTGCAAACAGAAAATACACGCCGTCATGCACTCCGGCAAGACGCACACCCTCCAGCAGCACCACGTCAGCTGAAAGAAGCAGCTTGTGTACCGCCATCGGCGCATCCTCTGGTCCCACTGTTTGCGATTCGTTGCCAAACAAAAGAATGCCCGCATCGCGAAAAACTTCGGCACCCTCATAGGTAAGCGTGGCATTGCCTTTGATTAAAATCCTCTTGACAGACCCTGCCTTTTCAAGAATCGTTTTCGCATCCTTTTCCGTCACAAGCCCCTCGAAAGAGGCAACGTAGCAAAGTCCCACCGTATGTTCAAGCGAAAGCGCATCCACCGTTTTGCCGTCCTTGATAAAGTGGCGCGGCGCATCAATATGCGTACCGTTGTGCGCGCACATCGAAAAGGCGGTAAGGTCATAGAGATCTCCTGCCGCCATGGAAGAAAGCACTTCTCTCTTCGGCGCAGGATCACCGGGATATACCCGACAGCTGAAAACCTCTTGCGTAATATCGTAATATTTCATATCTGACACCTTTCGGTTTTGTTGCTTTTATGATAGCAAAAAAGCCGGTAAAATGCAAGTATTTGGGGAGAAAAACCCCTCTTCCGTTTTTGCGGAAAAGGGGCTTGTCTCTTGGAATGTTACGAAACAAAGGCGCATACCATGGAAAAGCCGGGATCAGTTCACCATGCCGTAGCCGCCTGTGTATTTGCTGACATCAGAAACTGCCACAAACACATGGTTGTCACAAACCCTGCGGATCTCTTTGAGCACCTTGGGCGCTTCCTTGCGGGAAAGGACCACGAAGATCATGTTCATCTTGCCGGTCGAGCCGTAACCGTCAAATACGGTATAGCCCTTGCCGTTTTCGCTTGTCCAAAATGCGGGCGGATTCTGTGGCAGGGCGCAGGCCGCAAGCAGCATCATAATCGCACCGCCATGCATTATAACCGCCGACTCATAGCATTCACGCGCCATCATATCGCGAACTATCTCCTTAAGGGCTAAAACTATACGAGCGGTAAAATCCTTGCTCGATTCGCCCTCGGGCGGCGACGGCATCTGACCCGAAGCCCAAGCCTTATAATCGGGGCGACC
>JAFQNZ010000095.1 GCA_017395715.1 Clostridia bacterium
AATGACAACTTCATGCATATAGCCGCCGAGCTGATACTTGTAGTCACTGGTCACCTTACCGCCCTGCCACAAGGTATCAAGATCGCCATCAAAGAGGTTTGCAACAACATTTTTCGTACCACCCTGAGAGGATGCCATCACAATGGTCGCACCCTTAGCAATGTTAGTGCCTTCGGTTACGGGAGTTTCAAGCACAGGAGCAGTCTTGTCGCCCTTGGCAACAGGCTTATTCATCGGATATTCGGGATCGGGAAGACCGGGAATACCTTCGGTCAGGAACGTATCTTTGTAGTCAGCAAAACCGTCGCATCTCCAAGTGCCTTCTTGGATTTCCTTGGCAAAGAGAAGTCTTATGTCTTCCATGCAATCGTAACCGGTAACACTCTTGATGGTCTTGTTAAACAGGTTGTTAACGTCCTTGGGGTGGTCATAAAGCAAAACGTCAGAAGCCTTGATCACCTTGTTAATTGTATCGATCAAACCGTAGGTGATGGTACCGTCTTCATTCTTGACGGTAGGCCACTTGTCGTCCATATACGCACCGAACAGGTTGTGGCTGTGCTTGGCGTATCCATTCTGTTTTTCGCCCCACTCGTAGATATCTTTATCTTTTTCGTAATCATGGAATCTGACGAATTTGGTGGAATAGCCCCAGTGGAAGTAGCGATAACGGATATAGTCTGCCATGAATTCAGTCCACCAGGAATCCGATTCATATGCCATCTTGTCACCGTACTGCTGGACCGCATGACCAAGCTCGTGCGCAAAGAAACCAATATCGTAAGGCGCGTCATTGGCATAACCGGTCTGAACCGCAATCAGGGTACCCGCGTTGTAAGCAATAGCCTCCGAGTTTTTGTCAGCCTTAAACGTAATGGTCATAGGCACATTGGGGTCGCCTTCCCCGAAGCGCTGATAGATTCTGGGATATACGTTGTAGAAAAGCTCAATCAAGTCATCAACGTAATCTTTTCTGTTAATCAGCTCCCAGTCGCCTTCAATTTGCAGTTTGAAGGGGCTTTCATACTTCATGGGTGTGATCACAAGCGGAATCGACACCAAAGAATCGGAAACGGCACCGTCAAGGCAGATGTTGATATACATGGTGTTGCCGGCAGCGTAAGGCACCTGGCATTTCGCAGTACCTGTGTATGTACCGTCTGCACCCGAAACAGAAATGCCCTTGGCAGTGTACGCAGCAGAAGAGGAAGCGCCGCCCGCTTCGGCAGTAACCGTGGTAGCAAACTGAATCGGCAGGCTGGACGTAAATTCGAACATCAAATAAGATCCTGCGTGGGCGGTAACGTGAGACCAAGAAGACTGAATCTTGATATCCAAAACGTAAACTTCACAATCAACAGTCTTATTCGCCTTATCCTCGTTAACGATAACGCCAATGGTAGGAAGCTTTCTGACCTCGGTATTGGAGGATTCTGTTTTTTCACCGGCTTCATTCACAAGGAAGTAATTCTTTCTGTAGCCGCCGAACTTGGCATTGATTTGGTTAACGGCAGACACGCCTGTGCCAAAAATCTGGAACTTGGACACATCAACGTCGTCCTTAACCCATTCCGCACCGTTCAGAATGGCGGTGTAATTCTCGGTTTCCAGCTTTTCGCCTGCGGGAGCAGTGGTCACAACGGGCTCGGGCGTGGTGGTTGTGGTTTTGGTGGTGGTTGCGGGAGTGGTACCCTCAGCCTGCGTGGGGGTAGTGACTGCAGGATCTGTCGTGTCTGCACCGGTGGTTGCAGCAGGCGTTTCAGAGCCGCAAGCCACAACGCAAAGAGCAACCAACAAGATCATAATCAATAAAAGTGCTTTTTTCATATGAAATTCCTTTCTACTCAATGGTAAATTTATTATACCACAGAATCTGCTTTTTTTCAAGACCGTCTTTTCAAAACAGCAATCGAAATCAAAAAAAAGCAGACGGTTCCAAAGAACCGTCTGCCCAAAAGAATGCTTTATCAATTACTGCTGATCAAACAGCATGAATTCGTACAGTCTGACTGTACCAACGTTTGCACCCGAGTCGGTGGTGAAGATACGAAGCTTCACGTAGCGTGCATTGGTGTCGCCAATGTTCACCGATGCAATGTCTGCTTTGTTCTTAACCTGATAGTCAACAGACGTAAAGGTCTCGCCGTCTACGGAAACAAAGATTTCCCATTCAGAGGTATTGTTGATCTTGTTGTTGCTCTTTGAGCCGGCGTTGACAATGGTATAGGTATCGAACTTCTTAACTTCACCAAGGTCGATCACAAACTCGTGCATATAGCCGCCAAGCTGGTACTTGTAGTCACTGGTCACCTTAGCGCCCTGGAACAAGGTTTCAAGATCGCCGTCAACCAGATTCGTAACGGGATTCTTCGAGCCTTGAGAAGATGCCATCACAATGGTCGCACCCTTAGCAATGTTAGTGCCTTCGGTTACGGGAGTTTCAAGCACAGGAGCAGTCTTGTCGCCCTTGGCAACAGGCTCGTTCATGGGATATTCGGGGTTAGGAATGTTGGGGATATCTTCGGTCAGGAAGTTATCACCGTAGTTGGCATAGCCCTTGAATGCCCAAGTGCCTTCGTCAAGCTCTTTTACGAACTGGAGTCTGACATCTTCAAGGCAGTCAAGACCGGTAACTTCCTTAACAGTCTTGTTAAAGGGGATGTTAGGATCGTAGGGGTTATCATAGAGAAGAACTTTGGATTCCTTGATCAGCTTGTTGAGGGCATCTACCAAACCAAGCTTAAGGGTGCCGTCTTCGTTCTTGGTGGTACCGTAACGGTCATCGAGGTAAGCAGCAAAGATGTTGTGCTGGCCGTAAGATTCGTAGCCGAAGTCACGGATCGCGGGATCGTCCATCGAATAGAACTTGCAGAACTTGGTGGAATAACCCCAGTGGAAGTAACGGAATCTGCCGAGGTCAGCCATAAATTCGGTATACCAAGTTGCTACGGTATAAACCTTTCCGGTTTCAGGATCTTTATAGCTACTCGAAGCATTGTAGGCAAGCTTTCCGCCGTACTGCTGAACCGAGTGAGTAATTTCATGAGCAAAGAAACCGATATCCATCGGGTTGCTGTTCGCGTAGTCAACTGCCACGCAAACGAGAGTACCTGCGCAGTACGCAACACCGTCGTAGTTCTTATCGGCCATAAAGGTAATGGTTCTGGGAACGCTGGGGTCATTCAGACCGAAACGCTGATAAAGTCTGGGATATACGTTGTAGAAGAGGTCGATCAGGTCAGAAAGATAATCTTCTCTCTTGATAAGTTCCCAGTCACCCTGGAACTGAAGCTTAAATTCACTCTCATACTTCATGGGGGTGATCACAACGGGAATGGTAGCAACAGGAGTGAAAGTCGAATTGTCAAGGCAGATGTTGATGTACATGGTGTTGCCGGAGGAATAAGGAACCGTGCACTTAGCAATACCCTTGTATGTACCGTCATCACCGGAAACAGAGATGTTGTCCTGCTTATAAGCCGCAGAAGAAGCGGAGCCGCCTTCTTTAGCGGTAACAGTGGTAGCAAATTCAAGCGGAATATTAGAGGTAAACTCAAACATCAGGTAAGTACCCGCCTTAGCGGTAACGTGTGTCCAAGAGGGCTGAATCTTCAACTCCACTTCGTGGATTTCAATGTCAGCAACTTTAGCAGTCTTGTCGGCTGTAACAACCGCACCGACAATTGCAAGCTTTCTAACATCCTGCGCGTCAGCTTCAACCTTTTCGCCGTCGGCCTTTACGATGGTGTAATTCTTGGTGTAGCCGCCGTAGTCTTTGGTGATCTGAGTCACAGCGGAAACACCTGTGCCGAAAATGTCGAACTTAGATGTGTCAACTTCGGATTTTACCCATTCTTCACCGTTCAGAATAGCGGTGTAATCTTCGGTTTCAAGCTTTTCGCCTGCGGGAGGAGTGGTAACAACAGGCGCATCAGGCGTGGTGGTTGTGGTTTTGGTAGTGGTTGTAGGAGTGGTACCCTCAGTCTGGGCGGGGGTGGTAACTGCGGTGGTATTGGCACCGGTCGTTTCCGCAGGAGTGTCGGAGCCGCAAGCAACAACGCAAAGGGCAACCAACAAAATCATGATCAAAACTAACGCTTTTTTCATGTATGGTCCTCACTTATCGTAGATTTACTCTTTTAGAGCTGTAGTATTATACCACATTCCTTACCGAATTGCAAGAGTTTTTTACAACTTACACACTTTTTTACACTTTATTTAAGAAGCTTTGTGAAAAAAGCATAAAGAACAAGAAATAAAAAAATCCTACTCCGTTTGGAGTAGGATTCAATTACCAATGCAAGCAAATGGTCATTAAAAACCGAACAAAGTATAACGAACAAGACACGCATTTCACAGTTATGTGAAGTCTTGAACAATGAGTTCAAGCCCTCGGTCGATTAGTATCGGTCAGCTAAACACATTACTGTGCGTACACCTCCGACCTATCAAGCTTGTAGTCTACAAGCGACCTTACCAGTCTAACACTGTGGGATATCTTATCTTGAAGCATGTTTCACGCTTAGATGCCTTCAGCGTTTATCACTCCCGCACGCGGCTACTCGGCTATGCCATTGGCATGACAACCGATGCACCGTAGGTGCGTCCGACCCGGTCCTCTCGTACTAAGGTCAGCCCTTCTCAAATATCCTGCGCCCACGACAGATAGGG
>JAFQNZ010000010.1 GCA_017395715.1 Clostridia bacterium
AGGTGTCGTTCAGGCATTCTTCGGAATCCATTCTGTCTTTCAGAATATTCTGTGCGATGGTATAAAGAAACCGCTTATACTTGATGTCGGTTTCTTCAATGGCTCTTTCGTCGCGCTTCCAATATAAGGCGACGATTTCTTCGTCCGGAAGCGTGGCTTTTTCTTGTTTGGTTGTGGTTTTGCTCATAACCATATCCTTTCTTTTTCTTTTCTTTGGGAAATATATGGTTTTATTATATAAATTCCTCTACATCGTATCTCGTATTACATTACAAAAGCTGACACGTTTTTGAGAAAAATTATTGAAAAATTTTTCAGAGCAAGCATTATGGCAACACAAGATAGATAAAAAGAGGAAAGTATGTCATACTTTCCTCTTGGTTTCTTACAGCTTACGCAGATTTTCGATATTATACTTTCTTGGTGAGATCGTAGCTAACATCCAAAAGAAACGTGAGTGTATCGTTATCCACACTGCCGTCAAGAAGGACGGAGACCCAATGTTTTTTGTTCATGTGATAGGCGGGGAAGATGCCTTGCTGATGCAGAAAAGAATCGCGGATCTCTTCGGCAATTTTTAAGTTGACGATCCACACGGTTTCATTTTTGGCAAGTGCGAGTTTTTTGGCATTCACTTGCATGATGGCGGCAAACCATTTTTGATTGCTATTGTGACGGAAAACCGATACGTCGGGATACCTTGCAAAGGGATGCTCGGCAGTGACACCGCAGCTGGTTTGTATGTAGCTTTCGAGTTCCTCTTTTGTCATGGCTTTAACCTTTTTCCACAACGAAGAAGAAGGGCGATTCGGGAGAGTTGACAATTGAGAATTTGGCGGTGAGGATACGGCTTCTGTCGTAAGTAGCAAGCAGTTCTTCCACCATTTTGCCTTCTACCGTGCCTTCATCGTGACCGGGATAGACCGCGATGATGAGACAGCCGTCACGCTCCAAGAGTTCAATGGCGGCTTGAATGGCGGGGATTGTGGTTTCGTGCAATGTGGTGATGCTTTTGTCACCGCCCGGCAGAAAGCCCAAGTTAAACATCCCCACGCGGATCTTGCCATCCACATAGTCCTTGACTTTATGGTGCGAGTCGCAGATGAGGGTATAATTCTTGGGTGCGTTATGTTCTTTTAAAAGCTTTTCGGTAGAATCAAGCGCCGCCTGCTGAATATCAAAGGCGTACACCTTACCGTTTTCACCAACGGCGCGGGAGAGAAAGAGGGTATCGTGTCCGTTGCCCATGGTGAAATCAACAGCGGTGCATCCGCGTTTTAAGTGGGGCATCAGAAAATGTTTGTGTGTATCAAGAAGATCGAGCATGACAGAATCCTTTCGGTTTTATTTTCCCACGCAGAAGGTGTGGAAGATGCGGTCAACAATATCGGTGGTGACATTTCTGCCGTCAGTTTCGGCAAGTGTTGCCATGGCGTTTTCAATATCCATACCGGCAATATCCTGCGTAAAGCCGTTATCAAGCGCCGATATGGCGCGTTTTAAGTGGTCGGCAGTTTGCAAGAGAGACGCATTTTGACGGGCATTTGCGACGATGGCGTTGTTGTCGTAGTCGATCTCACCGTTTACGAACAGCGATTCGATCGTGTTTTTTAAGTCATCAATTCCTTTTCCGTGTTTAGCGGAAAGGGAGAGCACTTTGGTGAAGCTTTCGCCGAGATATGTGAGGTAATCGCCTGTATGGTCGGTATCAAGATCGTTTTTATTGAGAATGGCGATCTTGGGAACGAGAAGCGTTTTCAGTTTGTTCAAGAACGCAATGTCCTCTTCGGTGGGGCTGATCGAGGCATCAAAGACAGCGAGAACAAGCTCGGCTTTTTCAAGGGCTGATACCGAGCGCGAAATGCCGATTTTTTCCACTTCATCCTCGGCTTCGTGAATGCCTGCGGTGTCAACGAGTTTTAAGAAGATTTTTCCAATTGTTGCTTTTTCCTCAAGGTAATCGCGCGTTGTACCTGCATAAGAGCTGACAATAGCGCGCTCTCTGCCGAGAAGTGCGTTCATCAGCGAGGATTTGCCTGTGTTGGGTTTGCCTGCCACAACGGTGTAGATACCGTCCGAAATGGCATGTCCTGCTTTGTAGGTGGCAAGGAGTGCTTCCACGTCGGCAAGCGATTTTTGGATGCCGTCGCCGAGTTCCGTTACCGAAAGATCGGTGAGGTCTTCGTCGGGGTAGTCGGCATAAACGTAGGTCTGGCTGACAAGAGCCAGCAGGTTTTCGTAAATGCGATCGATCTCACGCGAGAAAACGCCTGAAGTGTGCGAGCGGGCAAGATACATTTTGTCTTTGGTTTCGGCATCGATCAGGTTGATCACGCCCTCTGCCTCAGAAAGCGAAAGCTTGCCGTTGACAAAGGCGCGTTTGGTAAACTCACCCGGACCCGCCTGTACAGCGCCGGCTGTAAGAATGGCGGTGAGGACCGATTCGGTGATGAGAATGCCGCCGTGGCAGGAAATCTCCACCGTGTCTTCACCTGTGTAGGAGTGAGGGGCGCGGAAGAGGGAAGCGATGCCGTCATCAATCACTCTGCCGTCAGCATAGACGTCGCCGTACAGCAT
>JAFQNZ010000002.1 GCA_017395715.1 Clostridia bacterium
ACCCACAAGAAGCGTCTGCAAAGTGCGCGAGAATTTGCGGCGCTTGTCAAGGCGCGCGTTGTCCTCGGTCTGTTTTTCGTAAATTTTTGTGAACTTCACAAGAAGCTCGGGCGCATCCTTGTAGTCACCCAAGGATTCAAGCGCCTTAAGACTTGCTTCCATGTTTTCGCTGTTGGTCAGCGAAGACGAAAGCAACTCTACCGATTCCCGATAGATTCTCTCTTTTTCAAAATCAGTCATTCTATCCTCCATCATCATAATTTTTACCAAAACCATGATTTTTTTACTTTGTATATTTGTTTTTTGCGCGGAAGTGACGCGCCTTTCGGTTTTTGGCTCGTGTATGTTTTGGCAAAGGTCAAAACAATAACCTCAGATGCACCTGCCCGTTTCAAAAGCGATGCACAAACCGATGCCGTCGCGCCCGAAGTCATCACGTCGTCATACAAAACCACACGGCGTCCGCGTATCAAATGGCTGTTCTTTTTCAAAATACCGTATGTATTCTTCGCATTGGCAGCTCGTTCAAACACCGAAAGATGCTTTTGCTCCTTGCTTTTTCTGTGATAGAAAAGCGCTTGAAATTCGCACCCCAACATCTTTGCCATACGGCGGGATGCTTCTTTTGCCTGATCCACGCCGAATTTCGCTTCTTTCACGGCACTTCTCGGCACAAATGTCACAAGAACACCCTCAAGATCAACTCTTGAAGACAAAAGATTTGCCAGTTCTTTTGCCATAAAGCGGTAAAGATAGGCGTTTCTTTCATTCTTTGCCAACAGCACCATGTCGCGCACCACGCTGTCTTCTTTGAGATACTCGGCAAGATGGATCGCCGTAGCAGCGTGCCGCTTCACAGAAGGCGGCATACAGGTACAATCCTTGTGCGTAAAGGAGCACTCGGGGCAAAGAAACTTCTTTTCGCTTTCATAATGACTGCGGCAGACAGGACAAAGAGCCTCGCGTGAATCAAACGGCAAGGTTTCTTTGCAAGAAGAACAGATCGGCGGAAACACAAGATTCAAGGCAATATCAAAATATTTTGTCATACTCATTCTTTTTCAAGAAACTCGCGAAGTGCAGTATAGCGCTTGGTCAGGCGGTTGTTTTCCACCATCGTCTGCACCACCGAGGCCGTTCCCACCAAAATCACAATTTTTTGCGCGCGTGTCACCGCGGTGTAAAGCAAATTGCGCGTCAAAAGACGGGGTGAGCAGCGGTACAGCGGCATGATGACGATTGGGTATTCGCTACCTTGGCTTTTGTGGATCGTAATCGCGTATGCGTGTTCAAGCTCCTCAAGTTTTCCAAACTCGTACTGACAAACACGCTCGTCAAAATTGATCCGCATTGACTCGGTTGCAAAATCAATCGCCTCAATGATGCCAATGTCGCCGTTGAAGATACCGCTTCCCTTTTCTTCGTAGCGCTCCCATTCGATCTCGTAATTGTTCTTAATCTGCATCACCTTATCTCCCTCGCGGAAGATCAGATTGCGAAATTTCTTTTCTCTTTTTCTGCCGTCGCGGTAGTTGAGCACCGCCTGCAAGGAAGCATTCAGCGTTTCGGTACCTGCCGTTCCCTTGTGTGATGGTGTAATCACCTGAATCGAATCGCGAAAATCCGCGCCGTAGGTCTTGGGCAGGCGATTGCGGCAAAGATCCACGATCGTGGGGATGATATCTGCCTCATTTTCACGCGACAGATAGAAAAAGTCACCCTTCTTGTCGGTCAACACGGGAAGCTCGCCGTTGTTGATGGCGTGAGCGTTTGTGATGATACGGCTTTCCTGTGCCTGACGGAAGATCTCGGTCAGTCGCACCGTAGCAAAACGGTCGGAATCAATCAGATCACACAGCACGTGACCCGCACCCACCGAGGGGAGCTGATCAGCATCTCCAATGATCATAAGCCGTGCTCCCGGCTTGATCGCCTTTAAGAGTGCCGCCATCAAAAGCGAATCCACCATCGAAGCTTCGTCAATGATGATCACGTTCTCATCCAAAAGATCGTATTCGTTGCGGCGGAATTTGGTCTTCTCTCCTGCAAGATACTCCATATCGAGTAGGCGGTGGATGGTTTTGGCCTCAGATTGGGTCGCCTCGGACATTCTCTTGGCGGCGCGCCCCGTGGGGGCGGCAAGTGCGATCGAAAAGCCCATGCGCTCGTAAAGACGGATCACCGCGCGAATGATGGTGGTCTTACCCGTACCGGGACCGCCGGTGAGGATCATCACGCCGTTGTTGATCGCGGCAATGATCGCCTTGCGCTGAAGGCGGGCATAGGAAACGCCCTCCTCCCTTTCGATCTGATTGATCATGTATTCAATATCGTCAATCGAGG
>JAFQNZ010000096.1 GCA_017395715.1 Clostridia bacterium
GCGCGGTTAAAATTGAGCCGTTTCCGGCTTGTACTGCGCTTTGATGTTCACCAGCTCGGGATCATCCCAACGCCCTTCGTTTATGAGATCCGCCGTCCTGCGGATCTTCGCTGCCATTTCCGGGTCATATATCCTGTAGAAGAACGCTGCCGAAACCTCTTTCCTGTTCCCGTGGAAATCAACGAAACCACTCTCCTCGAGCGAAGCATAATACATCTCGCTCGGTTCCGTGAAGTGGTGCTGTCTCTCGATCACTTCTGCAAGCATCGTAAACGGATCATCGTAGAATCCATGAAATCTGAAGAACTTGCCGCCGTTCTCAAGGAGCTGCTTCTTTCTCGCCTCGTTCTGCTCAAGCCGCCACTTATCATCGGGATCGCGGCGGTTGAACATGAAATATTCCTTGCCGTCCTTCACCATGTAGGTCGGGTACATATTGCATCCGCCGGTAAACGGGCTGTCATCTCTCTGCGGTTCTTTCTCGATAAACTCGATCATATTCTTGCCTCCTTCCGAAGATCGTCGTACACTCTGTCGAGCAGTTTCTCAAGCTCAAAGCGGTCGAGGTGCTCCGTGTGGAAAATCTCGCAGTTCTTCATTTCGACGTCATCAATAACATGGATCGCATAACCGCGCATATCACAGTCGAGACCGTGGACCTGCTCGATCAGAGCAACCTTAACGGTTCGGTCTTTGTCCTTCTGATCTCTTGCCATCTCGAAGTATCGGCTTGTTCTGTCGCCGCGTTCGGTTGGTTCTCCGCTGCCGAGATCGGCGATCATTTCAGACGCAAGTGTCTTCGAGTCGCTGGTGACGAACATTCGTCTGCATCCCTTCTCATTTCTCAGCCACTCTTTGTAGCTCAAGGGGCTGTCGTTCTTGTCGAAGTCTTCGGCCCGTTCCTGCGCCCATTCCATGACGTAGTTGATATATCTTGCACGATCTTCCGTGTCGTCCTCGTCAGCGATGTACGCATACTTCAATGTGATTCCGCTCTGTTCGAGCCATCCGAACTCATGCTCAAGGAAAGCGACCGGGGTTGAATCCTCAACCCCATTGGTCTCTGCGTACCTATCAGCCACTTCCTCGTCGATTTCGATTTCAGCAAATAATCTTCTCATCTGTACCTCCGTATGTATTTTGAATTACCGACTGGTAACTCTCGCTCAAAAATATAAACCACCTCTGCTTACGCATCCAGTGATTCAGAATACTTACTCTTTGCCGCGCCCAGCACATTCGTGTTGTTGCTGCATCTCATAGCCATATCCAGTTCTCTTTCGCTCTTGTACACCTTCGATACGACCTGCTTTCCTTCGCAGTCACAGACCATCTGAAGCTCATAGTGCCATTCATCGGTGTCTCTCCAAGAAAAGGAACGAACGATCTTTGCACCGAAGTTGATTACCGGGTATCCGAAAATCTTGTGTCCGGGATCAGTCACCTTGAAGCATTCGCCGTTCTTGAACTTGGGCTTCGTTGTGTTGATCCACAGCAGATGCTTCAGCTCCTTCTTGCCCTTGAAGTCCTTGTCGTTGAGCAACTGCTCAAATACTGCTACCTGTTCTCTTGTCATTGCTTTGATCTCCTTTGTGGTTTTGTTTTTTGTCTATAACTTATTATACCACATTTCCACACTTTTGTCAATGGTTTTATTGATATTTACAAAAATATTTTCAATATATCATCATCCCCAACAAACAAGACGGCTCACAACCGAAGTCGTAAGCCGTCCCGTAATCATTCTTTTGCAAATCCGGCGAACTGAGCAAGACCGCCGTTGCCGTTTCCGCACTTATGCGGTATGTACATCGGCGCTTGATACAGATAGGGGTTCCCGGCAAACTGCTGATTCTGAATCACTCTTCCAAGAAGCTCCGGCAGTTGGCTCTCTGTAACCTCTGTCGGATTTCCGTATCGAATGATCCTGCCGCAGAGAGCGCACTTATACGTCGCATAATATCTCGCCATATCAACGTCTCCTATCGAGGAACTTGATTTGGCTCGCAGGTCTCTGCACAACGCTTCCGTCATCGAGCTCCACGACACCCACGGTAAAAGGGCCGGGGCCAGTCTCAAACTCCTCATAGTCAACTCCCCAATGATGGAAGTAACCTTCGACCACTGAGTTTTCATCCTTGTAGTCGAGCTGAACCGAGCAACGTCTGAGCTGCGGAGTGTGCATCTTCGGAATAAAAGCATTCTTCCACCAAGGTTCAACACCCGACACTACATTCATGATCCTTTCCGGCTCGCACACGAAGCGGATTCCGTGCTTGTCGATGGTGGCGATTGCCGCTATGCTGTTGCCAGTGATCTCATCAACCTCGATGTGGTGCAGTTCGAGAAAATTCTCCACAGCTTCTTTGCCGGATGCCGACTGGCAGCGGATAGAGTACACCACCACCTTGTAACCGCACTCTCGGAAATGCTGAATGGCACTTCCGATGCCGGGAATGATCTTGCCGCTCACGATGTTCCATCCCTGCCATGCAGGGGAGTCATCGCAGATCGCCCCGTCGAACTCAAACACAACAACAGGGGTGAAGTTCAGCTTATTCATAATGCCACCTCACTTTTCTCCAGTGCTGCCGAAGCCGCCGCGATTCTTGTTGCCGAGACGCTCGACAACTTCAAATTCGAGATTCTCGGGCGATTTGTAAATACCCATCTGCGCGATTCTCGTACCCGCTTCGATGAACGTGTCGCGGAGAGCACGAGCCACAAACCCGATAACGTCGTTATCTCCGCAATACGACTGGTCGATGACGCCCATACTGTTCACCATCTCAATGCCGAATCTCGCCGGTGCGCTGCTCCTCGGCAGGATATATGCCGTGTATCCTTCGGGGATCTCAAGCGAAATTCCGAGAGAGATCGTTTTGATCTCGCCCTCCTTGAGGGTGACATCCTCGACTGTCTTGAGGTCGTACCAGTCACCGCCTTCTGCTTTTGCCGGCAGGTCGTGACCGTGTGTGTTGATTCTGATGTTCATTCTGCTGCCTCCTCTGCATAAAGCCCAATCTCTTCGAGGGCTTCTTCGATTATCTCTTTCATTTCGTCCAGTGTGACGTCGTATTCCTCCAACGCTTCCTTCATCGGGAGTCTCGCTGTGAGGTAACGGCAGATGATCTCGACAACGCCGTTGTTCACGGCTCCTGTGATTGTGGTTCCTTCGCCGAGCGGCTGAATACAGCCATCTCGCAGATGATGAGCAAGACCATCCCATCCGATCACAACCTTGTTTCCTTTCGGGATCACCACCTTGTCGCCGGATAGCGCCTTTTCGATCACGGCATCTTCTTTTGAAACGAGCAACTGCCCGTATTTGAAATCAGTCATCTATCGGCTCCTCCTCCAGCGGTTCAAAATAGTCGCTTATCGTGTCATCTTGCCTGTGCCATGTTATGTCGATATGACCGCACACCTCGCACTGCGAGACTTCTACAGTCACGTTCTGATGGATCTCCTTGCGCTTGTACTTGCACGGATCAACCGTGTACTCCCCGAACATCTTAATCGTGATTCCCTCGGGGCATCTGCATCTCTTACGCATTTTGCACCTCCTTCAGATCACATATCGGTCTGACTGATTCGATAGGGACGAGGCGCTTCTTGCCGCTTGCGTAGTACACTCTCGCGCACTCAACGATTACATCGGGATGCTTGAAAACGCGCTCAACCTCTCCCTTGTACGGGTCGTAATCTGTATCCACGCCGAGAAAACCTTCAACGACCACTTTCTTGAATCCGACCACAACGCCGCAAAACCGCTGCTCTCTCCGTTGGTAATAGTATTTCCTTACGTCGAAGGCTCCTTCGCACGGAGAATAGAACGGCGCTTTATCCGGTTCGAACTTCGACGGGTAGCAGATATACGGACTTTCTTCTCCATCTACTTCCGGCGTAATCCCGAACGCCTCGATAAGTTCGTTCTTCTCGGCTTTTCCGATACAGCAACCATCGCTGACCTTCATGAGGTATTCGGAGCACTCACACCATTTGAACAGCAGCTTATCCTTCATGGGGTTCAGCCTCGTCGAAGTATGTAGCCTGCATATCCGCCATGTGGGTCAGCACTGCCAGCGGATACTTCTCGAAGGCATTACCGACTGTTCTGTTGTCGTTCACATCCCACGCGCCCATGTGCCATCTGATCGCCATTGCTTCATCTCGGGTCAAACGCATGAACGCCGACACGATATACACGCTCTTTTCCCCATGACCGTATGGGAGCTTATCATCCACAACATAGAACGGGTACTTTTCCCATGCTCCTGTGGTCTCGTTCTTTCGGTTTCGCATCTCTACCGTATAGAAGTTCGTCTTGCACACATCGTGGAGCAGGCCGCAAATGGCGATGGTTTCGTCTTCCACGTCCGTCATCCAAGGGAACTGAGCTTCCAGCGGGTTATCCATGTACAGCTTCTTGAGGCGCTCGTACACATGGATGCTGTGTTCCACCAATCCGCCGGGGCGGGAGAGGTGGAACCTTGTGCTTGCCGGAGCATCAAAGAAGTCGGTCGTCTGAAGGTACTCGAGCAGTTTGTCCGCGCCAGCCCTCTTGATGTTCTCGTTGTAGATCTCGATGAATTTCTCTTTCATAACAAAGTATCCTTTCTTCTCATAGTTTTGTGATAAAGTGATCTGCTACCCATCCGATGATGAACAACAGTCCCGATGTACCGTAAAGCATCATGCACCACCGCTTCTCTTTATCCGTCCCTTTGAGAACGAACAGTACGGAGATTATGACGATCACCAACATCAACACCTCGAAGAACTTAATCATCTCTCTTCCTCCTTTCCTTGTGCGGCGGCGTGTTTGGCAAGTAGCTCTCGCAGTAACCGCGAGGGAACCTTACTGTATAGAACCTTTTCTGCGGATGAATATACACCACGCGCCCCCTTATGTTCTTTCCGACCGCATCAACATATTCTGTCACAACAGACCCGAGTTTAATCCGCATTGACTATCCTCCATTGTCAATATCCGCCATCGCTCACAATGGCATCGAGCGTTTCAACTACTTCATTCGCATCGTCGAGAGCCCCGAGCTTCTCGAGCGCATACAGTAGCTCTGTCAGCTTGGCGTATGCTTCGTTTCCGTCTTTTGTCATGTGCTCGTAAATCGGAGATGACGGATCTCCTTCGTTGTATCCAACGATCTTCGGTCGCACTCTGAACGGTTTCTCACATCCGAAATATCGTCTCAAGATACCCGCGAGCGACCAATCATTCTGCTGACCTTCTGCCGCAGGCCGGTTCTTTCGCTTCATCGTAAACACCTCCTCCCGGGAAGAAGATCTCGATTCTGCGCGTCTTTTCGTCGAACTGGACGTAGACTTCACCGTTCTCTCTGCCGCCGGCTCCCTCAATGTACTCCATCGGGATATGCAGGCGGTTCTTGTGGTCGAGCTTTCTCTTTTCTCTCAGCAGCATAGCGTTCACCTCACAGTAAATACTTCTTGATCCATTCGGGATCGAGGGTCGGGCGGCTTGAACCGTGGCACTTCAGAACCACTTCTGCGCCCCATTTCAGCTTGTAGGAATAGTAGAGTGGGGCATTACACAGGATCGCTGTGATCTCGCCCGTGTAGCTGTCATCGTCGTACTTTGCCTTGTCTTCGGGGGATACCCAGCCCCATACGCCCTCGCCGTTGGTGGCGTAGATGTTGTCAAATCTCGGGATGTTGAACTTGATGTACCCAGCTTTCTTCTCGTCTTCCGAGAGCTCCTCAAAGAACTCGCTCTTGTCGGGGATCTCGGGACCCCATTCGTCTCTGAACATGATCACTCCATCAGAAACGACTACAACCACCGTATCCCAATCCTCATGCGTTTCTTCTTCTCCCTTGACGGCTGTGATCTCCGCTTCTACCTCGTACATACCGTCCGGGATGTCATGATCTCGGATCAGCCCCTTGATGAGCTCTGCCGATTCATCCTTGACCTCTCCGACGCTCTTGTAACCCTCCGCCTTGCAGATATAGTCGGTGGATTCTCCATCATCGCCATCCACCGTCAGCGTATATTCGACGGTGTAGGTGATCGGTTCCTCCGGCAGCTCCGTGATCTTTCCATCATTCAAGAGCTTATCAATCGTGTCCTTACCCTTGACTGCGCCGAACCCGACGCACTCAAAGTCTTCGCCGTCAAGCTCAATGGCTCCTGTGCTGTACGCCGCATCGACCTTGCTGATTGCATCTTCTTCGCTTTCAGCTTCAACCGCAAACACTGCGCCGCGCTGTTCGCTGACCTCTATGTAATACTTCATGATTCACTTTACCTCCACTTCGATTTCCTTGATGCTTCCGTAGTACAGATCATCGCCCACAACTGTGATCGAAAATCCGTCTTCCGTGATCGTTTTCTCTTCCACTTGGTCCGAATCGTATGTGTCGAGAATGTCGTTATACGCCGCCAGCAACGCTTTGTAAGCATCTGCTTTGTCTGCGAACGCTTCCGTTGTTTGGATGTCGTAGCTGACGTTATCCGCGCTGACAACCACATAGGCTTTTGCCTTAACCGGCAAAGCTCTGATCCCTTTTTCGTACAGATGAGCCGCAAAATCCTCATAGGACCATGTTGTGTGCGGATTCGACTTCAAGATCTCCGAGATCCGTTTCAGTTGCTCTGTCATTTCTTCACCCCCTCTCAAAGATAAAACAGCGTCAGATTCCAGTGATGACCGAGCTCGCAGTAGCAACCGTACTTCTTGAAGATCTCTCCCAAGCCATCAACGATCTTGCGCTCGA
>JAFQNZ010000097.1 GCA_017395715.1 Clostridia bacterium
GGTATTCCTCGTAGATGGCGCCTGCCTTCATGGTGGGGATGATGTACTCGTTTACGTATTCTTCGGTGAGGTCGAGAACATACAGCTTCGAAGCACCTGTTTTGAGCGCCTTTTCTTCAAGGCCGTCAAGCTCGTCAGCCTGACCGACGTTACCCGAAACGGCAATGACTTCGCAGTTGTTGTAGTTTTCCTTGAGCCACGGGATGATGATGGATGTATCAAGACCGCCCGAGTAGGCGAGTACGACTTTTTTGATGTTTTCTTTATTCATAATTGCCTCCATGCATAAATATTCTGATATTTGCAAATCACGAATCCCATTATAGCCAATAACATTCGCTTTGTCAATAGCTTTTTGGAAGATTTTTCAATATTTTTGCGATTTTATTTTGCTTCTGCAACTTTTTGCAGTTATGCGTGAATTATTGCATAAATATGCAGATTTATGCAGAGTTTGTGGATGAATATTCAAGCCGAGCGAAGCTTTCTTTCCTATATATAAGCAAAAACGATTGGCGGTGTTTGATTGTTTGAATGAACAATTGGGTGTAGGGGCGCTCCTGCGTGTGCGCCCGTAGTGCTTGAACTACGTTTGTCCTCCTGTTTTGTTTCTTGCTAAAAAACTCTTGAAATTTGAGATGGGATATGCTATACTAAAATATATGACCGAGCAAGACTTGTGAAAGGAGTGGCGATTTATGACAGAACTGAAGAAAATCGTTGCGCACAATATTGCCACGCTTCGCACAAGAGCGCATCTGACGCAATTTGAGCTTGGCGAAAAGCTGAACTATTCCGACAAGGCTGTTTCCCGTTGGGAAAGAGGGGAAGCGATTCCCGATGCCTACGTGCTTTTGATGATGTCGGAGATCTTCGGCGTAACGGTTGATTATCTTCTGAAAGAGCATACCGAAGAAGAACTGTCAGAAGAACAACAAGCCGAGGTTGAGCCTCTTCCCGAAGAAGAAAAGCCGAAGCGTTTTTCGCCCAACCACAAGCGGATTGCTTGGATCACCTTCCTTTCGATTTGGGCGCTTTCACTTTTGGTGTTTGTGATTACCGCCACGGCGGGCGCGGCATTTTGGTTGATCTTTATTTACGCGCTTCCTGTTTCGGGTATTGTGCTTTTGGTCTTGAATTCGATCTGGGGCACAAGACGCCACAACTTGATTTTGGTCTCGGTTCTTGTTTGGAGTGTGCTTTTGGCACTGCATCTTTCGCTTTTGCCGCTCGGCAATTTCTGGATGATCTACCTTTTGGGCATTCCCGCGCAGGTGATCATACCGATTGCGTTTGGTATTCGAAAAAAATAATAACACTTCAAAAAGCCGCTATTCATGCGGCTTTTTGTTAACTCTACAATTTTGAGAGTCCGATTTTTCGGACTCTCATTTTTTGTTTTTGCTTTGTGGAGCGCCTCTTACGATAAATAGGTGGATTTTTTTGTGGCAAAACTATACAATAGTGGTGCGGCGAGGCGTGCCGCGCACATTTCACAATGAACCGCAAAGAAAGGAATCCTTTATGGCTAACTATGTGATTACCTGTTGCTCTACTGTCGATATTTCGAAGGAGCATCTGAAAGAAAAAAATATTGAGTACATTCCGTTTCATTATTATCTTGACGAGAAGGCTTACAACGATGATTTGTTTACTTCGCTTTCGCCTTCCGAATTTTATAAAGCGCTGACCGACGGTGCCGAGCCGAAAACGGCACAGGTAAACGTGGATGAATTTGTGGCGCACTTCACACCGATTCTTGAGTCGGGAAAGGATCTTATCCATTTATCTCTTTCGTCGGGTCTTTCGGGCGTGTTCAATTCCGCCAACGTGGCTGCCCGTATGCTTTCGGAACAATTCCCCGAGCGCAAAATCTACGTGGTGGATACGCTTGCCGCTTCTTCGGGCTTTGGTCTTTTAGCTGACAAAGCTGCTGAGCTCAGAGATGGCGGTATGGAGATCGATGACTTGTACAACTGGCTGGAAGAAAACAAAAGAAAGCTGCACCATTGGTTCTTCTCCACCGATCTTACCTTTTATATCAAGGGTGGTAGAGTGTCGGCTGTTTCGGGTTGGTTCGGTACGGTATTAAAGATCTGTCCGCTTCTTGATATGGATAAGGAAGGACATCTTGTGCCTCGTTTCAAAGTACGCGGCAAAGCGCGTGTGCGCGGGGAAATTGTGAATAAAATGAAGCAGTTCGCTGAGGGACGCGAACAGTACAGCGGCAAATGCTTCCTTTCGCATTCGGATTGTTATGAGGATGCAAGAGCAGTTGCCGATCTTGTGGAAGAAGCGTTCCCGTACATGAACGGCAAGGTTGTAATCAACAACATCGGTCCGACCATCGGCTGTCACACAGGCCCCGGTACGGTGGCACTTTTCTTCTGGGGGGATGAAAGAAATGCGTAACGAAAACAACAAAACCTTTGTGAAAATTCTTGCCAAGGCTGTACGCGTGATTACGGTACCGCCACTTCTCATCGGCGCTCTTCTTGTGGCATTGTATATTTACCCTTCAGGCATATTTACCTCGCTCTCCTCGCTGATTCTTTCTGTTACCTTTCTTGCGGTGATCCCCTCGCTGTCTTACCTTGTGTGGGCTGTGATCCCCTCGCTTCGCAGAAAGGGAAGAGATTCGCAGAGAAAGCTTGCCTTTGTGTTCAGTATCCTCGGGTATCTCGGCGGTGCGGTATATGCCTTGACGGCTGACGTCAGCCGCGGTTTGACCATTATCCTGTTTACCTATTTCGTGTCGGTGGTGCTTCTCACGCTGATCAACAAGCTGACAATTTTCCATGCGAGCGGACACGGCTGTGGGGTAACGGGACCGCTGCTTTTGCCTGCTTATTTTGTCAATCCTCTTTGGATTGGCCCTTCGCTGATCGGTCTTTTGGCGGTGTACGTTTCCTCGATCGTTTTGAAAAGACACACCTTGAAAGAGCTTGTGGCAGGCAGCTCGGCGGCGCTACTTTCCTTCTTGTTTTGCCTTGTTCTGTTCTGATTTTGGATGGTTTTTGCAATAAATTCATCTAAATTTCAGAAAACTTCATAGGTTTTGATATTTACAAATTTGACTGAAAATGCTACAATTATAAATAGGATATGATTGGGATGCCCCGTTTTCTTGTGTCCGACAGTGGAAAACGGGGTGTTTTTACGGATGTTTTGCTGCGTTTTTTGACAGTGGCAAGAAAGGATGCTTTCGCGGGAAAGCGGAAAAGATTTATGTTGAAAATCGGAATGGATGTGGGCTCTACCACGCTGAAGGCTGTGGTGCTGAACGAAAAGGGAGAGCTTCTTTTTAAGCAGTACAGACGGCATTTTTCACAGATCACCGAAAAGATCGGAGAAATGCTGAAGGAAATTCTTTCGGTCTGCCCCGAAGCGGAAAAAGCAAGCTTCGCGATTTCCGGCTCTGCCGGCATGGGCTTTGCCGAAGAATTCGGCATCCCCTTTGTGCAAGAGGTGTTTGCTACCAAAATTGCTGTGAAACAGCGCGTGCCGGATGCCGACTGTATCATTGAACTTGGTGGCGAGGATGCCAAAATTCTGTTTGTTTCGGGTCTTCCCGAAGTGCGTATGAACGGCACTTGCGCGGGCGGTACAGGTTCGTTTATCGACCAGATGGCAACTCTTTTGGGTGTTTCGCCCGACGATATGAACACCCTTGCCGAAAATCACACCAAGATCTACAGCATTGCGTCGCGCTGTGGTGTGTTTGCCAAATCGGACATTCAGCCCTTGATCAATCAGGGGGCTTTGAAAGAGGATATTGCCGCCAGCATCTTTTACGCCGTGGTGAACCAGACCGTTTCGGGTCTTGCCCAAGGACGCAAAATCGAGGGCAAGGTGGTGTATCTCGGCGGTCCTCTCACCTTTTTGTCTTCACTCCGCGATGCGTTTGACAAAACGCTCGGACTTTCGGGTGTTTTCCCCGAAAACTCACTTTATTTCGTGGCGCTGGGTGCTGCCTACTCGGACGAAACCGAGTTGTTTTCGCTTTCCGATCTGATCGAAAAGACCGCGCGCTTTGAAAAGAAAGGCGAATACCTCGGCTGTGCGCCACTCTTTGCAAGCAGGGAAGATTACGATGTATTTTACGCACGCCATCACAAGGAAGATGACCTGCCGCCCGCATCTCTTGGCAAAGACCGCCGCGCTTACATAGGCATTGATGCCGGCTCGACCACCATCAAAGCGGTTCTGATCAATGAAAACGAGGAGATCGTTCTGTCTTCCTATCAGACCAACAGCGGCAATCCCGTGCCGATTGTGAAAGGGTTTCTCGAAACGGTGTATGCGACCTATCCCGACATTCGCATTATGGGTGCGGCATCGACAGGCTACGGCGAAGAGATGATCAAAAACGCCTTCCACCTCGATTTTGGTGTGGTGGAAACGATGGCGCATTTTACCGCCGCCAAAAAATATGAGCCGAAAGTTGACTTTATCATCGACATCGGCGGTCAGGATATCAAGTGCTTCCAGATCCGCGGCGGCGTGATCGATAATATTTTCTTAAACGAAGCTTGCTCTTCGGGCTGCGGCTCGTTTTTGCAAACCTTTGCGGGGGCGCTTGGACACTCGGCAGAAGATTTTTCGCGCCTTGCTTTGTTTGCCGACAAGCCTGTGGACCTTGGCTCGCGCTGTACGGTGTTTATGAACTCCTCAGTGAAGCAGGCGCAAAAAGACGGCGCGAGTGTAGAGAACATCTCAGCAGGTCTTTGCATCAGCGTGGTGAAGAATGCGCTGTATAAGGTCATCCGTGTCTCCGAGGGCGAATCGCTCGGCGAGCATATTGTGGTGCAGGGCGGCACGTTCTTAAATGATGCAGTGCTGCGTGCGTTTGAAACTGAGCTTGGCAGAGAGGTCATCCGACCTGCCGTGGCGGGCAAAATGGGCGCGTTTGGCGCGGCTCTCTACGCCAAAGAGCAGGCAAGAAGCAAGAATCTTGCAAAAAGCGGCATTCTCGACAAAGAAGGACTTCGCCGCTTTACCCATACGGTACAAGCTGTGACCTGCAAGGGCTGTACCAACCGTTGCAAATTGACGGTGAATCTGTTTGACGGCGGCAGACGCTTTATCGGCGGCAACCGCTGTGAAAAACCGAACGAAAAGAAGATTGTAAAAGAAACCTACAGCTTGTGGGATTACAAGCGTGAGCTTCTTGCGGGCTACTCTTCGTTTGAGGGTGAAAGAGAAACGATCGGTCTTCCGATGGTTCTCAACTTTTTTGAACTGCTTCCGTTTTGGCACACCTTGTTCAAAAACCTCGGCTTTGGCGTAAAGCTGTCGCCTCCCTCGACCAAAAAGCTGTATCTTGCGGGGCAAAATGCCATTCCGTCCGACACGGTATGCTATCCCGCCAAGCTTGCCCATGGGCATATTCAAGCACTTGTGGACGAAGGGGTCAAGACGATTTTCTATCCTTGCCTGAGTTATAACATGAACGAAGGTCTTGGCGACAACCATTTTAACTGTCCCGTTGTGGCGTATTACCCCAGAGTGATTGCGGCAAACACCGCTTTTTCTGCGGATGTCCGCATGATCTACGATGATTTTGGTATCCACCGCCCGAAGGATTTTGTGAAGCACTTCCATGCGATGCTGGAACGTGAATTTGACGGCATTTCGCTTGCCGAGACCAAAACTGCCGTGAA
>JAFQNZ010000011.1 GCA_017395715.1 Clostridia bacterium
AATGGATGCAGGCCTTGCCGCATCGATCTTCCACTTTGGAGAGGTTAAAATTGCCGACCTCAAACAAACACTCAAGAATGCAGGCATCCCTGTCCGCATCTGACTTTGAAAGGATAACTACCATGATTAACATTGACGAACTCAAATTTGACGATAAAGGCCTCATCCCCGCTGTGGTGATCGACGCCAAGACCAAACGCTTACTTACCCTTGCCTATATGAACAAGGAAAGCCTTGCCATCACCATGGAAAAGGGTCTTACCTGCTTTTACAGCCGCTCGCGTCAGCAGCTGTGGCTGAAGGGCGAAACCAGCGGCAACTATCAGCACGTGGTTTCGATCACGGCTGACTGCGATAAGGATGCACTTGAAATTCTCGTGGAGCCCGACGGCCCCGCTTGCCATCTCGGCACCACCTCTTGCTTTGAAAACCCCGTATGGGAAAGCGAGGAAAGACACGCGTTTTCTCTGGAAGCCTTGATGACACTGATCGAGGGCAGAAAGACCGACCGCAAGGAAGGCTCTTACACCACCTATCTCTTTGACAAAGGCATTGATAAGATCCTGAAAAAAGTGGGCGAAGAATGCACCGAGGTCATCATCGGCGGCAAGGCAGGCGATAAGAAAGAAACGATTTACGAAATTGCCGACCTCACCTACCATGTGATGGTTCTGATGATCGAAATGGGCATCTCGCTTGAAGATATCCACAACGAGCTTGCCTCCCGTCACGTCATTGACAAAAAGGTCAAGCAGGAGAAAATGACCCAATGATCAAAGCGGATTTTCATGTCCACACCACCTATTGTGACGGCAAACATACGCCTGAGGAGATGGTGAAGACTGCCATCTCGCTCGGTATGACCTCGCTTGGCTTTTCGGTGCATTCTTATACCGAATTTGACCAAAGCTACTGCATCAAAAAAGAAAGAATGGCGGACTATATCGAAGAGATCAACAGCTTAAAAGCAAAGTATAGCGATAAAATCCGCATTCTTTGCGGCATTGAGCGCGATCTGTACGCCGAAGAGCCCGAAGGAAACTTTGACTACACCATCGGCTCGCTCCATTACGTGAAAAAGAACGGCGTGTATTACACGATAGACGAATCGGCAGACCGTCTTCGCCAAGCCATCAACGAGGCTTGGCAGGGAAGTGCCACCGCGTTTGCCAAGGATTATTATGCCGAAGTTTCGCGCATGGGTGAGGTGTCACCTGACATCATCGGACATCTTGACCTCATCACCAAATTTGACGAAGTCGAGCCGATCTTTGACACCGAAGACCCCGCCTATATCGCCGCCGCCAAGGGGGCTGTCGATGCGCTTTTGCCCCTCGGTGTGCCCTTTGAGATCAACACAGGCGCGATCTCGCGCGGTTATCGCAAAACGCCTTACCCCGCGCCGTTTTTGCTCTCCTATATCATAGAAAAAGGCGGCAAAGTCATCCTTTCGGGTGACGTTCATGCCGTATCGGGTCTGCTTTGTCACTTTGAAGAAGCGGAAGCATTGGCAAGATCCTTGGGTGCGGATCGATTTGAGACGTTGTAAATATTTTATGTAGCGGGAGGATAATATCCTCCCCTACGGCGTATTGGATGTATTTTTCAACATAACAAAGGGGATAGTAATGTCTGAGAAAAATGAATTGCCAAAAAGAAAACGTAAACGTTTAGAAAAATATAATTACAGTTCCCCGGGGTTGTATTTTGTTACGATTTGTACCAAAGACAGAAAAAACCTTTTTTGGGAAAAGAAACAACCCGATTTCGTAGGGGAGGATATCATCCTCCCGCCCGATTACATCAATCTATCGCCGTATGGAAAAATAGTCAAGGAAGCAATCCAAACCATTCCAAACCATTATTCCAATATAGAATTGTTACAATATGTAATCATGCCCAACCATGTTCATTTGATATTACATATTCCTTATGATGACGGGAGGATGATATCCTCCCCTACAAGTACGGTATCGATTATAAAAGCAGTAGGATATATGAAACAGCAGGTATCAAAGAAAATCGGAATGCCAATCTGGCAACGATCCTTTCATGATCATGTCATCCGTGACCATCGGGATTATGAAGAAATCGCAAAATACGTTCTTGAAAACCCAATCAGGTGGCAATACGATTGTTTTTACAATGAAGAATAACAAAAAAGAGTTCCGCATGGAACTCTTTTTTCTGTTAATTTGCGCTGAGAAAATCTTGCATCGGACCGGACAATTCGGAAGGGAAATACACAAGCTTATATTCATAGAGGAATGTTTGTACCACTTCGCCCGACTCTTTGCTCTCTGCTTTGACCATATTGCCGTTTGCGTCGTAGATAAAATCAACACTCTGTTTGAACTCTGTGCCTCGTGAATTCACCGTATCCGTTTCTTGAATCATATAACCGTTGGCATCGTAAGAATATTCCGTAATGGTCTGATAGGTATTATCGTTTGTCGTGTAGGTTTCTTTTATGAGATTGCCGTTGGCATCGTAAAAATACTCTTCAACCGTGTCGATCTTTCCGTCTGCTTCAACCAGATAATACTTTGTTAATTTGCCGTCTTCATCATACACATACTGACCGTTACCGCTTTTGATGATTCGTTCGATCTTTCTTCCGTTTTCATCATATATTTCTTCTCTGAAAACGCCGTTATCATTCAAATAGGTTTCTTTGGTCAGATTTCCGTTTTCGTCATAGGTATACGCAATGCTCTCATTTTGACCGTTCGGATTGACAAGCGTTGTTTCTGTCAAACGATGATTTTCATCATAAACAAAATCATAATAGTATACAGTTTCACCTTGCATGATATACGCAATCTTTACAAGGAAGTTTTCATCGTTGTACGTATACTCGATCTGCATGACGTCATTGCGAGAAATGTTGGTGGGAACGTAAATGAAATGGGAAAGCTGTTCTTTGGCGTCACGAAAATCGCCAAGCTCTTTCAGCAAAGATCTTGCCCCTTCATAGTCCTTCTTTTCAAGCAGGGAAAGTGCTTCTTCATATTTGGCAATGTCGGCAGGAGCTTCTGTTGTTTCTGCGGTACTTGTTGTGGTAGTTTCAGAGCCGCAGGAGACAAGTGCCAAAACGAAAACCAAAAGAATTGCCAGAGTCAATACGATTCTTTTCATTGATTTTTTCTCCTTAATTTTGAAAACAACATATCATTTTCATCATTATACACCCAACCCGCACCGAATTACAAGAGATAATGAAAAAATTTCTTTCAGAATCCCGTGTAAGATTCCTACAGGGTTGAAGACATATTCATCTTTGGAAAATGTGGCTTTGTTTTTTTATTCTGTTTTATCAATCAAATGAGGTTTATTATCAATGACCTCCTCATCCGTCACTCGCAAAGCTCGTGCCACCTTCTCCGCTGGAGAAGGCATTGGCATAGACATTCCTTTTGACAATCAAATGCAGTTAACATAATTTGATTCAATAGCGATAGCACCGCCAGAGCCTTCTCCAGCGGAGAAGTTGGATTTACCATCGGTAAATCCGGATGAGGAGAGCATCATGTTGAATATAAACTTTGATTTGCTTTCTTAACACAAAAAAGGAATCTCACACGAGATTCCTTTTTCAAATTACTTCTTGCTGTTATCGAGGAAGACCACGATGCGGCGGTTGTTTTCCACGCCGATCGAGTTGGTCATCACGCCCGAAATGCCTTGCACCTCGGAGTGAATGATGCGGCGCTCGTAAGCGCACATCGGCTCGAGGGTCACGCTTCTCTTGTACTTGAGAACTCTTGCGGCGGTTCTTCTGGCAAGGTTACGGAGGGTCTGCTCGCGCTTGGCTCTGTAGCCTTCGATATCCACAAGGATTCTGGTGTACGCTCTGTCATCGTCCTCGTCTGCCTTCTTGTTGGCGGCAAGGTTGACAAGATACTGAAGCTGATCGAGTGTTTCACCGTGGTGACCGATCAGCATACCGGCATCGTCGCCGGCAATCGAGATCACTTTGTTGCCCTCATCGTTTTCCGAAAGGGTAATGTCTGCTTCGATCTGCATATCTTCAATCAGAGTTTTCACAAAGTTAACTCCGATATCAATCGGCAAAAGCTCATAGATCACTTTTACCTTGGCAGGCTGTTCTCCAAAACCGAGAAAGCCTTTTTTAGCTTCGGCAATGACTTCATAAGAAACCTGGTCAGGCGAAACGCCAAGCTCACGCGCTCCGCGCTCGATGGCGGCTTCCAAAGTCTTGCCACTTGCGATACATTCTTTTCTCATTGAAAAATTGCCTTTCTGCTGTAACGATTATTCGTCATCGTCATCAATGTGGTGGAGCGAACGGTAGGTCTTACCCGAGGGCAGGGTTCTGGTACCCGAAGGACCCTTAGGACCTTTTCCGCGCATTGCGCGTTCCGCATCGCGGTAATCCTGTTCGGTAAAGGTGGGATAGGGATAAAGCTTCTTGAGAAGGAACTGCTGACCCACGCCGAGAATCGACTGGAAGATCCAGTAAATACCAAGGAAAGCGGGGAAGGTGAATGCCATGAAGGCAATCATCAAAGGCATGGTGACATCCATCACCCACATAGCACATCCGCCATTGTTTTGAACGGGCTGATAGCTCATCTTGCGGATCAGCTTGGTACTGAAGTACTGTGCCACAAACACAAGAATAGGAATGATGATCAACCAGGAATAGAAGGAAGGCGCATCACCGAGATTCACACCGAAGAGGTCAAAATCGGGGATGTTTTGGGTAATGATACCTTCACTTTCAAACATCGCCTTGTTGCTGTGAATGATATTTGCCATGTCAAGCTCACTGCCGACATACTTGCCGTCGGACAAGGTGATCTTTAGCGTTTCAGCATTGGCAACGATCACGTCCTTAGCGGCCTTGATCTGATCTGCCGAGAAGTTGGCGATATACGAAAGCGGTCTGTAAATTGCCTGATAAACAATAAAAATAATGGGAAGCTGAATCAGCATCGGCAAACAACCGGCAAATTGGTTAAAGTTGTTGGCACGATACATATTCTGAATCTCAAGCTGCATCTGATTCTGCGCTTCTCTGTCAGCTTCTCTACCGGCATACTTTTTACGGATCGCCATTTCCTTCGGGCGAAGGGAAGCTTGCTTCACAGAGTTTTTCTGCTGCTTGATACCGAAGGGAAGCATCAGTACCTTGACAACAAGCGCAAACAAAAGAACTGCCAAGAGGTAGCTGCCCAAAAAGCTGTTAAAGAACGAAAGGACAGCACCAATTGCTCTAAAAATATAACTCATTGTACGAAAGACCTTTCTCCCGTGATACAAAACTGCCCGGCAACAGGGTGGTAAAAGGACTCACGGAAAATCAAAACGTCTCTTGATCAAAAGAGAATTTTTCCTTTATCGGGTTTGGTTTTTACGATCAAATAAAACCGGTGGGTAACAGAACGCTCGATCAATTCGGCGGTGTCGCAAAGTCGCCTTGGTTCTGTTTTTCAGAAGCCTTTTTCAAAGCCTTGGCTTCCTTTTTGGCTTTTCTTCTTTCCAGAAACCTTCTTTTCAGCTTGTTGACAGGCACGGGATCTTCGCCATATCCTCCAAAGGGATTACAGCGCAAAATGCGCCACAGCGCCAAAATAAGCCCCACGATCACGCCCCATTCCATGATTGCCTCAATGGCATACTGCGAACAGGTGGGGGTAAACCGACAGCAGGGCGGTTTGTTTGGCGAAATGAATTTCTGATAAAAACGGATCGGTAAAATGAAAAGTTTTTTCAGCATTTTCGTACCATGTCATTTGCATACAGAAAAAGCGAAAGATGAAAATAAAGTTGCCGTTTATTCCCACCTCTTGCTTTTTACATATGTTACTTTTTGGCAAACAGCCCAAGTCTTGCAGCGGCATAGGTCAAGTCCTTTAAAACATCGCCGCTTTTGGCTTCGTTGCAGGCTTCTCTTGCCGAAATGACAATCAGCTTGCCGACAACCAACTCACGCTGTGCGTTAAGAGCCCGCCACGCTTCACGGATGATGCGCTTGGCTCGGTTTCTTTCCACCGCGCCGCCCAGCTTTTTGGTAGCCGAGATGCCCACGCGGTTGACGATTTTCTTTTGCGGATGGCTCTTCTGTAAAAAACGGGCATGCTTGTCATCTAAAACAAATAAAACAATGCGCTTGCAAACCACCTTTTGCCCCTTTTGATAGGATTTGACAAACAGATGATTTTCGTTCAACACTCCGTATTTCAAAGAAAAACCCCCGATCTTAGGGCAAGACAAACACAATCAAAACAAAAACCCCCGAAGAGGGATCTGATCCCTTCTGACGGCGGTTTTAGTGAGATCAATAGGAAAGTCTTGCTCTTCCTTTTTGTCTTCTTCTCTTGAGAACTTTGCGTCCGTTAGCCGTGCTCATTCTTTTTCTGAAGCCGTGCTCTTTCTTTCTCTGACGAACCTTAGGCTGATATGTTCTAAGCATTTTTACACCTTCTTTCAAATGATCGCGCCGGGATTTCGGCGCTTCTTGGGCAAGCCGGCACTCTGCCGCCTGCTCCCATTTTGCGACAGTTACTATTATAACCGCAAAAGGTCGGTTTTGTCAAGGGTTTTTTTTCACTTTTCGTCAACAAAATCGTCAAATTTGTAAACTTACAGAAAACAAATTGTTAAAAAATATCTTTTTTCTTTCTTAGGGCAAAAAAAAGATTGCATTCTTTCGCCTTATAATATATAATATTATTATCTATGATTGTATATAGAGAAATATCGATTTTTTTCCGAGAAGGCATCTTCGGTCTTCACAAAAACACTCGAAAGGAACCGTTCAAATGCAGGAATACAAAGATTTATGGGAAAGCATTCTTGCCTCCCTTCGCGAAAAATACATGACCAATATCACGGTGGACCTTTGGTTCAAGGAAGCGGAACTTGTCTCACTCACCGATGAGATCGCGGTGATCTCACATATCAGTCCTTTTAAGAAGTCGATGATCGAGACCCGTCACATCGGCACGCTCAATCAGGTTTTTGAAGAAGTGCTGGGTTTTCCTGTCAAGATCGTAGTCCGTCTTGTGGGAGAAGCTGTCGAAACCGAAGAGAAAAAGCCGGAGCCGACACCTGTAAAACCCGAACCGATCGAAGCGCCCGGTTACATTCCTTTTAACAGCGAATATACCTTTGATAACTTTGTGGTAGGCGGTTCGAATAAGTTTGCCCATGCTGCCTGTACGGCAGTTGCCACTAACCCCTCCTCCGAATACAATCCGCTTTTCATTTACGGCTCTTCGGGTCTTGGCAAAACGCATCTTCTCAACGCGATCATGAACGAAATGAAGCGACGCGACCCGAACATTTTGATCATGTATGTCAAGGGGGATGACTTTACCAATCAGATGATTGAAAGCATTGTCACTGAAACCCGTGAAAAATTCCGCGCCAAGTACAGAAAAGCCGACGTTTTACTGATCGACGACATTCAGTTCATTGCCGGCAAGAACTCCACGCAAGAGGAATTCTTCCATACCTTCAATGCCTTGTATGAAGACAGAAAGCAGATCATCATGACCTCTGACCGTCCCCCGCGTGACATCAAAACGCTGGAGGACCGTCTCAAATCCCGTTTTGAATGGGGTCTTACGGTTGACATTCAGCCGCCGGATTTTGAACTCCGTATTGCCATTATGAAGAATAAGGCAAAAATGATGAATATGACGCTTCCCGACGAAGTCTTAACTCTGATTGCCGAAAACTTAAAGAGCAACATCCGCCAGCTGGAAGGCGCGATCAAGCGCATTTGCGCAAGAGCCTACCTGAATGGCGAAGAGGTTACGCTTGAACTTGCCAAGGAATGTATTTCGGCTCTGATCGTATCCAACGATCCGCCCGAAGTCACGGCAAAGAAGATCATTGAGACTGTCTCTAAAAAGTACGGCATTCCCACCGAGGAGATTTACGGCAGAAAGAGAACCAAACCAATCTCCAACGCCCGCAACGTCAGCATCTACATCATCAGAAAGATCACCTCGCTGTCTTTGACCGCTATCGCGCAGATCTTTGAACGCGACCATACCACTGTGATGTCGGCTGTCAAGTCGATCAACGAAGAAATCAAGATCAATCCTTTGATTGAAATTGAAATCAACGAAATGATCAAGGAGATCACCGAGTGATGTTTCTCTCGCTTCATAACGGCTATCTTCTCAAGGAAGAAGAGATCATCGGTATCTTTGACCTCGACAGCGCCACCGAAATGCGTGATTCCCGAAGATTTTTACGTGAAGCGGAGGCAGGAGGCAAAATGCGCGTTGCCGCCAAAAACATTCCGCGCTCCTTTGTGGTAACGACTGACGCGGTATATCTTTCGCACGCATCGGCTTCCTCGCTGATCAAAAGCTTAACTGAAATCTGAGTTATCCACCTTTATCCACATTTTGTTGATAACTTATCCTGTGGAAACTTTGTGGAAAATGAGGACAAATTTTGTGCTTTCTTTTCAAGAAAACTTATCCCCATGCAAAACACAGGTAAGAAGCGCCTCTTCTCCACATCTCACGAAAGATAAAAACCCGCATCAGAAAAGGGCATTTGCCACTTTTACACAGTTTCGACAGACACTACTGCTGCTACTGCTGAGTATTTAAAAGATTTTATTGATTTTATTTTTTATTCTGAAAGAGCGGACAAGTTTTCCGCACCTGAAATGAAAGGATCCAAAACTTATGAGAATTACCTTTGAAAAAGACGTTCTTGAAACTGCCGTAAACGATTCGCTTTGCGCCGTTTCGGACAAAAATACCTATCAAACCCTTGAATGCATTCGTTTTCGCTGCCAAAACGGCGATGAAAGCTGTTCTTTGACCACTTACGACTTAAATAAAGGCTTTATGGCAGATGTTCCTTGCCAGATAGAAGAAGGCGGCAATTATCTGATCAATGCTGCAAAGCTCAATCGCATCATCAAATTCTTACCCGACAGAACCGTGACACTTGACATCAACGAAAAGAACATTGTCAAAGTCATCAGCGGCAGATCAAAATTCGAGCTTCACGCACTTGACGGCGAAACCTTCCCGAATACGCCCGAGCTTGACGGTGAAAAGGGCTTTACGGTTTCTTCCGAGATCTTAAAGAATATGATCGGTCAGGTCTTTTTTGCCATTGCGGTGACTGACCAAAGACCGGTTCTTTGCGGCGCGTACTTTACCGTTACCGATGATACCTTAAAGATCGTTTCCTGCGACGGCAACCGTCTTGCTGTCAGAGAGATCAAGTGCGAGCTTGGCAACAAGAATAAAGATGCTTCCGACTTGAATCTTTCCTTTATCGTGCCCGGAAAGACACTTTCGCAGCTGACGCGCCTTATCAGCGACGGTGAGGATGAGATCAGCGTGATTCTTGCCAGAAAGCACGTGATCTTCCGCCTTTCGGATAAAGTCTTCTTCTCCCGCCTGATCGACGGCGAATACATCGACTATAACCGCGTGATTCCCAAGGACTGCACCATCTTTGCCGAGGTTGACAGACTTGCCTATATTTCCTCTTTGGAAAGAGCCTCGCTTGTGACCGAAGACAAGAGCCTTGGTCAGGTCAAGAGCCATGTTAAGTTTGACTTTGAAGGCGATGTTCTGAAGGTATCTTCCGAATCGCTTTCGGGCAGTGTTTATGACGAAGTTGCCATGACCAAGGAAGGCGCTGATCTGACGATCGGTTTTAACTGCCGTTATTTCCTTGATGCTTTGAAGAGTGCTGACAGCGAAAAGATCAAAATTTCGATGAAAACACCGCTGATGAGCGTGGTGATCACGTCGGCTGATACCGAAAAGAAAGAAAACAAGAGCGACTATCTTTATATGGTCTGCCCTGTCAGAATGAACTAAAACTTCAGAAAAGAATCATGCCTTGATCTTCTTTTCTGAATCAGCGGGAAGATGCAGGTATGATTTGTAAAAAAGCAAGCTATTACCGTTTTCGCAATATTGAATCGTCTGTCATTCAGTTTTCAGACGGGATCAATGTGATATACGGAGACAATGCGGTGGGAAAGACTTCTGCCATTGAGGGCATTTATCTATGCGCGCAAGGACGAAGTCACAGAACCTCGCATGAAAAAGACTATATCAAGTTCGGTGAGGACTATGCTGCCGTTTCGATTTTGTATGAAGATCACAACCGACAAAACGATTTGAGTATGCTTTGGTCGCAAAAAGGAAAGCGGCAATGCAAAATGAACGATGTGTCGATCAAAAAAATGAGCGAATTCATCGGCAATTTCCGTGCGGTGCTGTTCACACCCGAGCATTTGTCAATCGTCAAAGAAGGGCCTGCCATGCGGCGCTCCTTTCTTGACAATGCCATCTCCCAGCTGGATAAGCTGTATGTTACCTCATTACAACGCTATGCCGCCATTTTGGCGCAGAGAAATAAGATCATATCCGAATCCTTTCGCGATCCGTCACTGCTTGAGACGATCGACGTCTGGTCGGAACAGCTTGCCGAGGAGGCGGCTGTGATCTCCCAAAAGCGGCGCATTTATATTGATCGGCTTTCAAACTATGTTGCCGATATTTTCCGTGATATGACAGGGGGCAGAGAAGTGCCAAAGCTTGTCTATACGGGTGAAAAAACAAAAGAAGAGTATCTTTTGCTCTTACAAGACAATCTTCAGCGAGAGATTCGCTACGGTGCCACGCTGTTCGGCACACATAAAGACGATATGACCTTCTTCTTAAATGAGAAAGAAGCAAGAAGCTATGCGTCACAAGGACAGCAACGAAGTTTTTCCCTTGCCTTAAAGCTTGCCGAGGGCGAGATTTCCAAAGACGAAAGCGGTGAATATCCGGTCTTTCTCTTTGACGATGTGCTTAGTGAGCTTGATAAAAACAGACGCGAATACATCATGGCAGGTCTTGCCGGGCGACAGGTGATCATGACGACCTGTGAGAGGGAAGACGGGATCAAAA
>JAFQNZ010000098.1 GCA_017395715.1 Clostridia bacterium
AGCCGCGACTGACCGAGACGCATAGCAAAGCCGAAATCAAAGACTCGGCTTTGCGTCGTTGCGGCGAGACACGAGTCCTGTCGCCGCGGTGCGGATAACCTCGCAGAAAGCTTCGCTTTGACAAGGTTCAAAGTCCTGTTGGGCATAGTGATCAAGCCGCGACTGACCGAGACGCATAGCAAAGCCGAAAACGAATCTCGCCGCTGTGTGTGATTCGATTGGTGTTCTCGCTGCTAAACCGTAATCTTAGCAACGCGCACTACCATGCTGACGCCGTAGCGTTGTTTGCCTGCGTGGATTTCGACCTTGTCCGTATTCTGCGTGAAGCTTGGCTGTATCTCGGTGTCTTCATCAAGCCACTTGACGCTTTGGATTGTCTTTTCAAGCATAAACTTGACCGCCGAATTGTCATACGTAGGCGTGGACGCCACGACATTCGAACTGCCGCCCATTTCAAGATCGTGGAAGAAGAGGTAATACGCGTTTTCTCCTTGGAGGATGAAGTTTTTGGGGTTGCCCTCTATTTCAATGCCCGACGGGCGGGGAAGGTAAAGGGCTTCTTGGTTGATGGCGATCCATTCGCCAAGCGTTCTGAGCAGGGCATCATCGAGTGGACGGAGATATCCGCTTTCCATCGGCCCGACGTTCAGTAAGAAATTGGCGCCGTAGCGGCGGCAAGCACAATAATCGGCAATGATATGCGACAGGGATTTATAGTGATAGTCGTGTTTAGCATAGCCCCAATGGTCGCCAAATATCTGGCACATTTCGCTTGCGATATATTTGGGCGAGGTTTCAAGGTTGATTGGCGTGGGTCTGCCGCGCTCAAAGGTGACCGAATCGAGTTCGATGTGTCCGAGTGCGCCGCGTGCATCGAGCCCTGTGTTATTGATGATCATGGCGCTTGGTTGGTGGTGTCGGATCAGGGCGTAGAGCGCGTCCTCCTCCCAATCCTCGTTTGGTTTGTTCCACATACCGTCAAACCAGATGCCGCCGATTTCGCCGTAGTTTTGGCAGAGAAGCGCAACGCTCTTTCTTAGATACACAAGGTACTCCTTGAAGTTTTCGTTGTATGAGGGAACATACCAATCAAGCAGGGTATGGTAAAAGAAAGGGATGATGTTTTGTGCGCAGCAAGCATCCACAAACTCGCGGACAAGGTCGCGTCCCGCAAGTGCATGGGGCGCATCGTAATTGCTCAGCCCGCAGGTATCGTAAAGAGAAAATCCGTCATGATGGCGCGTGGTCAGCGTGATATATCGGCAGCCTGCGGCGTTGGCGGTGTCAACAAGCTTTTTTGCCCAATCGTCGGTGGGATTGAATGTTTTGTAGAGGCTATCGTATTCTTCGTGGGACAGAATGCCGTTATGGCGCGCCCATTCGCCCTCGCCAAGCACGCTGTAAACGCCGAAATGAACAAACATTCCGAGGCCGTGCTTTTCAAATGATTTGATATAATCCTTAACAATCATAACGTTTCCTTTTTGTTCTTGTCAAAAGTGTACTTACGCCCATGATTATACCGCCGGAAGTGTTTTTTGTCAAGATGAATGCTTGTATCATCACGGAAATATACGCTGCGCATAAACTATTATGAGGGAAGAGATTCCCTTAAATGAAAACAAACAGGAGAAAGAAACATGGCTATATTTTCCAATCAGGCAACCTTGACCTACAACGGAAACACGACGAACTCGAACATCGCATACGGCGAGATTCTTGATAGATTGACAGTCACCAAAACCGCGATTGAGGGTGTGTATGTGCCGGGTGAGCTTGTGACCTATGCGGTCACGCTTCGCAATACCGGCAATGCGCCTTTGAATGGTCTTACGGTTTCTGACAACCTCGGCGGATACGATGTGGGCGGCACGACGGTGTATCCCTTGACCTACGAAGACGGCTCTGCCACGCTGTTTATCGACGGTGTTTTGCAGCCTGCGCCTGCGGTGACGGCAGGTCCTCCCTTGGTGGTTTCGGGCATCAACCTTGCGGGCGACAGTGATGCGGTGCTGATCTATCAGGCGCGCGCCAACACGTTTGCCAACCCTGCCGATGACGGCGTAATCGAGAACACCGTCAGCGTGACAGGCGCAGGACTCACAGCGCCGATTACGGCAAGTGAGACTGTGACGGCGGCGTCCGGACCGAATCTGACAATTTCCAAATCGATCACCCCCTCTCAGGTGGTGGACAATGACCGCGTCACCTACACCTTTGTGATTCAAAACAGCGGCAATCAGCCGCTTGTTGCCACCGATGACGCGGTGATCACCGACACCTTTGACCCGATTCTTTCGGCGCTTGTTGTTACCTTTAACGGTGAAGTGTGGACAGAGGGCGTTGAGTATAATTACGATGAAGCGACGGGTCTTTTCAGCACCGTTCCCACAGAGATCACGGTGCCTGCCGCGACCTACACGCAGGATCCGGTTACGGGCGCTTACAGCCTTGTTCCCGGCATTGCCACCCTTGTGGTGACCGGAACGATCTGACAGCGAAAAGGAGGGCAAAGCCCTCCTTTTGTTTACTGTTTTTTCAGTTGTCTTAAAAAGAAGAATATCGCGGCGGCAAGGGTAACGGCGGCGTAGCCGAGCACCCACCAAAGATGGGGGAAGATGCCTGCGAGGTTGCCTGCGAGGGCGGCTTTTTCCATTTCGACCGCGTGAACGAAGGGAAGTGCATAGGCAATCTTCTGAAACGCGCCGCCAACGAGGTTTAGGTCAAACCAAGCGCCCGAAAGCCATGCCGAAAGGTTGGTGAGTAAAGCGCCGCAGATGCCGCCGACTTGTTTATCGTTCAAAAGGCTGCCACAGAGGAGTCCGATGCCGATATAGAGAAGCGAGATGGGCAATATGAAAAGCAGGGCGTAGAGAAAGCCGATGGTGATTTTGAGTCCGAGGACAAGGGCAACTGTATAGCAGACAGCTGCTTGCAAAAGGGCAATGGGCAAAATCGGAAGCGTGTAGCCGAGGATGAAGTCTTTTGCCGTCATGGGCGTGGTATAAAGGCGTTGTAAGAGGGCGCTTTTTCTGTCTTTGGCAATGATCGTGGCAGAAAAGAGGGTCATAAAGGCAAGTCCGAATACGGTGATGCCGGGGGTGATGACTTCGATTTCGAACAAAGGCACAGGCACGCTTTTTTGAATGGCGGAGAAGAGAAGGAGCAGTACAAGAGGGAAGCCGAACATGAAGGCGAGGTTTAAGGGGTCTCGCAGAATCTCCTTGGTGTTGCGCCTTGCAAAGGTGAGCGTTCTCATGTCAGATCCCCCTTTACAATGCGGATGAAGGCTTCTTCGAAGCTTTTGTTATCTGCCTTTTGTTTGATGGCGTCGGGTGTGTCGCAGAGTAACAGCTTGCCGTTTTTCATGATGGCAACGCGGTCGGAGAGGGCTTCGGCTTCTTCCATATAATGTGTGGTCAAAATGACGGTTACTTTGCCTTTGAGGGCGCGGATGACTTCCCACAGGTCACTGCGGGCAATGACGTCAAGACCCAGGGTAGGCTCATCGAGAAAGAGAATCTCAGGATCGCTGATGAGTGCCATGGCAATGCTGAGACGGCGCTGATAACCGCCCGACAGCTTGCTTGCTTTTTTGTCGATAACGGCATGAAGGTCGAGCAGGGTTGAGAGTTCTTTGATCTTGCTGTTTTGTTTTTCTTTGCTGAAGCTGTGAATGCCCGCGATGAGTTCGAGGTTTTCGCGCACCGAAAGGGCGGGGGCTACTGCGGTTTCTTGCGGAGAAACGGCAATCAGGGCTTTGATTTTGGCTGAATCCGTTTTGATGCTATGTCCCATGAGAAAGGCATCTCCCTTTGTGGGAGCGGTGAGGCAGGAGAGCATTTTGATGGTGGTGGTCTTGCCCGCACCGTTGACACCGAGAAGCGAGAAGAGTTCTCCTTGCCGTACGGTGAGATTGAGGTTGTCCACCGCCAATGTGTCTTTATACTGTTTGGTTAGGTTTGTAGTTTTAATTGCATCCATGATTTAATCCTCAGTGTGATGTTGCTTTTTCAAGCCTTGGTAGGCGTCGGTGATCATCTTGCTGACAAGCTCCCAATCGAGACTTAAAAAGTCGGTGGCGAACATGGTGGCAATGCCGTGTACATACGCCCACATTTCAAGATGGAAGAGGGAAGTGTTCTCCCCTGTAAGCCCTGTGTTTTTCTGTACGAAATCGGTCATTTGGTTGAAAAGCGCGATGTCGTCGGTGTACTCTTCGTCCTTGCGGGTGCGCATATAGAGAATCTTGAAGAGTTCTTTTTCCTCCTAGGCAAAGCGGATGTACGCCATACCGCTGGCTTTGTAGGGCGTGGGGTAAATGCCGCTTTCCACTTCGCGGTTAATATAGTCACCAAACAGCTTTCGCGCTTCGTCGATCACAGCTTGGCGGAGAGCATCCATGGTGGAAAAGTTTGAAAAGATCGGCTGTGTGGAGCAACCAAGCGCGTTTGCGATGTTTCTTGCGTTGAGGGCGGCATCCCCTTGCTCGCGCACAAGGGAAAGAGTTGTTTTGATGATGTCTTCTTTTGTTACTTTGACTTTTGGCGGCATAGGCACCTCTTGTATAGCATTTGTTATATATCGATTGTTATATTATCACAACAAAAGGGATTTGTCAAGCCTTTTTGCCTTGCAATCGGAAGATAATTGTGGTAGAATAGGGAAGAAAGTGGGTGATGGTGTGAAACGGACAAAGGTGGAAGTGGATTACGAAGCCTATCCCAAGGAAATCGGCGATTTTCTGAAAGGGGCTTCGGTGTATGACAGCAGCTCGTCGCACGCGGCGCGTGTGCTTTTGGTGGAGCGTGATGAGGGATACTTTGTCAAAGAAGCCAAAAGCGGTATGCTGCAAAAGGAAGCGGAGCTTGCAAAGTTTTTTGCGGAGCGAAATTTGACTTCTAAGGTGCTACTCTACCGCACCGAAGGGGAGATGGATTATCTGATCACTGAGCGCGTGCAAGGGGAGGACGCGACCTTTGCCGCCTATCTTGAACGCCCCGAAAAGTTGTGCGAGGTTTTAGCAGAGAGTATGCGGATGCTTCATGCTGCCGATATGCGAAACTGCCCCGTGCCGGATCGCATGAAGGACTATCTTGCCACGGTGGATGAGCGCTATCACAAGGGAATGTTTGACCCGTCGATCTATGGAGATAACGTGGTTTTCAAAACTGCCGAGGAAGCGTGGCAGACGGTGCAAGAGTACAAGCATCTTTTTCACAGTGACACTTTGATTCACGGTGATTTTTGCCTGCCGAATATTATTCTGAATAGTTTCAACTTCAGCGGCTTCATTGACCTTGGCAACGGCGGGGTGGGGGATCGCCATGTGGATCTTTTTTGGTGCGCCTGGTCACTGTGGTATAATCTGAAGACCGACAAATACACCGACCGTTTTTTCGATGCCTACGGCAGAGAGAAGATTGACAAAGACATTTTGCGTGCCGTGTATGCCGCAGAAGCATTTGGATAAAAAAGAAAACCTTGATACTGTTTTGTAGTATCAAGGTTTTTGCGGTTTTGAGAGCCCACCACTTTTTCATTATAACACAAATCAAACCGTTTGTAAAGAGGGAAGTGTGCAAAGTGGCTAATTTCTGCGTTTTGTACAAAATATTTTTGTTAACTTTTGCTAATTTGCCTATTGCAAAATGAGAAAACATCTGCTATACTATAGTCAAGAAGGAGGTACGGTCCAATGGAAAAGTAAAGTCCATAGCTCAATAGAAAAACGAACCGAATCTGATCCCTGTTGAATCCAAATTACGGTGGGAAAAAAGTCCGTTTGATATAGAGGTGTATGAAGAAAGAAAAAAAGATCAGATACGGTAGTCTTCCTACATGAGCACTAAGAGACCAACTCGCCTCATTGCCGTTGCATTCATACGAAAACAAAGTTTGTTCTCCTTAGAGAATTTGATTGAGTGTGTTTTGAGAGATGATGACAAACAGAGCAAGAGGTAGATTAAGAAAGCGAGGATAAACAAATGATGTTAGATACTAAGAACGATCAGAAATGACCCTTGATTGCATTGTAAAGAAAGTGCGATCAAGGGTCATTTCTAATTTGTGCGGCTTTTTTGCAAAAGCGCTTTTTGGGTGTTGACTTTTGGCATGAAAACTGCTATAATAACGAGGTCAACAGAATATCGAGGGGTGTGCGCACTGCTTTCTTGGCAGAAAGCGTTAGCGCGCTTGCTTGGGGTGACGACATTGAAAAGTTGCCGGTGGCAAGTTTTCAATGAGGAAGTCCGAAAACAAGGAGAGATGGAGTCAAGCTGTGC